>JAKLHH010001015.1 GCA_022710245.1 Myxococcota bacterium | reverse complement strand
TACGGCGGCAACCTCGAGCTGCAGGTAGAGTTCGGCGCGCCGCGGGAGAAGCTCAGCGTGATCCCGAACGGGGTCAAGATGGACGTCTTCGGGGCGCTGCGCGACGTGCCGCGGCCGAACGACGGCATCCGCCGGGTGGGCTTCGTCGGGCGCGTGGTGCCGATCAAGGACGTCAAGTGCTTCATCAAGGGTTGCAAGCTCTGCGCGGACCAGGTCCCCAACGTGGAGTTCCTCATCCTCGGCCCGACCGACGAGGACAAGCAGTACTTCCGCGAGTGCGAGTCGCTGGTCGAGATGCTCGGGATGAAGGACAAGATCAAGTTCTACGGCTCGGTCAACGTCCGCGAGTACTACCCGAAGCTCGACGTCTTCGTCCTCACCTCGATCAGCGAGGGGCAGCCCCTGACCATCCTCGAGGCGGCCTGCGCCGGCGTGCCCACGGTCTCCACCAACGTGGGCTCCTGCTCCGAGCTGCTCCTCGGTCGCACCGACGAGGACAAGGCGCTCGGGCCGAGCGGGATCATCACCAACATCGGGCAGCCGGCGGAGACCGGCGCGGCGCTGGCGAAGCTCCTCAGGGACGAGCCGCTGCGCCAGCAGATGATCCAGTCAGGGTTCAAGCGGATCGACGCCTACTACCGGCAGGACAAGGTCATCTCCGACTACCGCGCCATCTACCAGCGGTGGATGAGCGCGCCTGACATGAGCGAGGGCTAGATGGCCTTCTTGCGGATCGACGTCCGGCGGCGCGCGGGGGGCCGGCTGCTTCATCCCGGAGCCTCCCGCAGGGAGGCGAGGACCGGCCCTCAGAGAACCATCGACGAGCGAGCGCGAGGAGCGCTCGTGCTCGCGACCGAAGCGGGCGTTTCGCGTGCCAGCGCGCAACGCGCCCCTCGGCCCGCGCTGGCGCGCGAAGACGAGCGCCGCCTTGCCGGCCGCCGCCCCCGCAGTCCCCGCGGCCGATCTGCAAGGAATTCGCCCTCTATCGCGGAGCCTCCGAAGGAGGCGAGCAGGGCGAATTGCGTCCCCGAGGGCGCGAGCACGAACGCTCCGGAAGCGAGCGGACGTGGAAGCAAGGAGCAGGTGAGCTAGATGGCCGGCATCGGCTTCGAGCTGCGGCGCATCCTCGCCGAGGACACCTACACCAGCATGGTGAAGGGGTTCCTCTACTCGACGGTGATCAGCGCCGGCCCCTGGCTGATGTCGGTGCTCTGCCTGGCCGGGCTCGGCATCTACAGCGTCACGTTCCTCGGCTTCGAGGACCGGCAGACCTTCGCCTCCACCGTCGTCTACATGTACGCGAGCTCGCTGGTCGGGACCGGCCTGATCCAGATCGCGATCACGCGCTTCCTCGCCGACAAGCTCTACCAGGGCGAGCGCGAGGCCCTCGCCGAGTCGTTCCCCCCCGTCGTGGTGCTCACGGTGCTGATCGAGCTGCCGCTCGTCGCGGCCGCGCTCTGGGGCGCGCCGCTGCCGCCGGCCTTCAAGGTCAGCGCCGCCGCGGGGATGCTCACCATCAGCCTCATCTGGCAGGTGATGATCTTCCTCTCCGCCTCGCGCGACTACCTCTCGATCGTGGTCGCCTTCGTGGTGGGCGCCACGGTCAGCGTGGCGGGCGGGCTCCTCTGGGGGCGCTCGCGCGGGCTGGTCGGCTACCTGAACGGCTTCAACCTGGGGCAGTTCTGCATCTTCGCCATCCTCAGCGCGAAGCTGCTCCGCGAGTTCGGCATGCCGGGGCGCTGGGACTGGAGCTTCACCGTCTACCTGCGCCGCTTCCCGTCGCTGATCGGGATCGGGGTCTGCTACAACCTCAGCATCTGGGTCGACAAGATCATCTTCGGCCTCTCGCCCTACGGCCGCATCACCGCCGAGCGCTTCCCCACCTACAACCAGTACGACAGCTCGCTCTTCCTCGCCTTCGCGACGACCATCCCGGCGATGGCGATCTTCCTCGCGCGGACGGAGACGGAGTTCGCGGTCGTCTACCGGCGCTACTACGACGACATCTTCTTCCGGCGCTCGCTCAACCAGATCCTCGCCTCCAAGCGGGCGATGGTCGACGTGCTCACCTCGAGCTTCCTCGACCTCTGCAAGGTGCAGGGGCTGATCACCTTCGGCTGCGTCTACTTCGCCGACGACCTCCTCGCCATGGTGGGCCTCCCCTACAGCCAGACGGGGATGTTCCGCTATGGGCTGATCGGCGCCTTCATGCAGGTGATGATGCTGTTCATCCACGTCATCCTGCTCTACTTCGACCTGCGCAACGCGGTCCTCGGGCTCACCTTCCTCTTCCTGGCCGCGAACGCGCTCGGCGCGGGCGTCTCGCTGGGGCTCGGCTTCCCCTACTACGGGGCCGGCTTCGCGACCGCGGCGCTGATCGGGCTGGCGGCGTCGGTGACGACGCTCTACCTGCAGGTGCGCGACCTGGAGTTCATCACCTTCGCCAAGCGGAAGATCGTCGGGCAGCGCTCGCCGCGCGGGTCCGACCGCGCGCGGGCGGGCGGGCTCTACGGGCGCTACCGTCCGACCAAGGGGCCGATGGCCGAGCCGCCGCCGAAGAAGCCGGCGCCAGCTGCTCAGGGCGCTACCCCACCCGCTCAGCAGCCGCCTGCTCCCTCTCCAGGGAAGCCGTGAAGCCGGTGCGACCCTGGCGCTCCCGACCTCGCGCGGGCCGCTCGCGGACCTTCAGCGCCCGCTCGCGGACCTTCAGCGCGGGCCGCTCGCGGACCTTCAGCGCCCGCTCGCGGACCTTCAGCGCGGGCCCTCGCTCGCTGACCTTCACCCGCTCGCGGACCTTCAGCGCGGGCCCTCGCTCGCTGACCTTCACCCGCTCGCGGACCTTCAGCGTGGGCTTTCGCTCGCTGACCTTCAGCGCGGGCTTTCGCTCGCGGACCTTCAGCGCGGGCCCTCGCTCACTGACCTTCACCCGCTCGCTGACCTTCAGCGCGGGCCCTCGCTCGCGGACCTTCAGCGCGGGCCCCACCCCGGAGCTTCTGCGTCGGAGCTCACCGGTGCGCTGCCAGCGAGGGTCGCTCGGCCGAGGACCCTCGTCGAGCGCCAGGAGCCTCTGCTCCACCCCTACGCGCAGCGCTCGACGAATCCGCCCCCGCGGCGCGCCGCGCCCGGCGTTCTCCTGTAAGGTCCGAGGCCGAGGGGCCCGAGCGCATGAACAACCGCTGGCGCTGGCGTCAGCCACGCAGACGCGCGGGTGCCTTCGCCGCCCGGGCCACGGCTTCGCCGTGCGCCTCGCTCGCGCCCTCGAGGAGCTCATGTTTTCTGTCTGGCGTGACGTCGGCGCGCGCCACCCATCTGCGCGCGCGCTGGTGGCCGCGTATCGATTCCGCGACGCGGGTCCGTGCAGGGGCTCACGCGCGCGAGAGGTGCGCCCAGGCGGAGCAGACGGTGATGCGCGCTTGTGGGCTCCTCGAGGGCCCGATCGAGGCGAGGGCCCGGGCTCGCGTGGGTGGGGCGCCGGTGAGGGCGAGTGGGGCGCCGGTGAGGGCGAGTGGGGCGCCGGTGAGGGCGAGTGGGGCGCCGGTGAGGGCGAGTGGGTCGCCGGTGAGGGCGAGTGGGGCGCCGGGGGGGGCGGGTGGGGCGCCGGGGAGGGCGGGTGGGGCGGGGG
>JAKLHH010001014.1 GCA_022710245.1 Myxococcota bacterium | reverse complement strand
CGCGCCTCGAGGCGAGGGTGACGGACGCGCTGCGCGCGCTGGCGCCCGAGCTGGTGGCAGCGCCCCCGCTGGACCTGCTGCGGCCGGCGCCTGCCAGCCCCGAGGCGCTGGAGGCGCTGGAGCGGGCGCTCGAGCTCCGGGTCTCTGCGCTGCGGGACGCCGTGGCGGGTGCCCCGCGGCTCAAGACCAAGGCGCTGGCGCTCCCAACCTCGGTGGAGGATCCGCCCCCGGCCGAGGACCTGGAGCCGTTCACCGAGGACGAGCGCGCGCTGCTCGGCCCCACGCGGGAGCTGGTCCAGGAGGAGCTGCGCACCCTGGACCGGCACGCGTCCGCGCGGCTGCTCGACGCCACGATCCGCGGTCGCTTCCGGTTCGACGGGGCGCCCTTCGTGCTCGACTACCGCCCGCACCGCCTGCCGGTCTGGTCGTCGCGCACCCTGGGCGGGCCGGCCGAGATCTCGGCCCGCTGCCTCACGCTGGCGACCAGCGTGCCGCGCGCGGCGCCGGAGCTGCGCCTGCACCCGCGCGCCCTGGTGGCGCGCCTCTTCGCCTCGTCGCACGCGACCGGCGACCACACCTTCGATCGCCGCTTCGTCGTGGAGGCCGCCAGCGGCGAGGCTGCCCGCACCCTGCTGACCCCGCCGGTGCGCGAGGGGCTCCTCGCCATCCTGAACGGGCCGAGCCCGCTCCTCGCCGTCGCGGCAGGCCGCGCAGAGCTGCAGTTCACCTCGCCCGAGCTGGAGCCCGTGGTGTGGGTGCTGCTCGCGCTGCGCCGCGCGCCGCTCCAGCTGCAGCTGCTGCGGGCGGAGCCCGGGTGACTGCGGGCGGAGCCCGGGGGACCGGCCCCTCGCCCCCATCACAGGCCGGCGAGGTAGGACTGGAGGCCGGGGACCGCTTGAGGCTAGAATCGTGAACCGATGAACACCCACCGAGTGCTGGTCGCCGACCGCAACGCCACCTTCCTCGAGAAGACCGCCGAGATCCTCGCCAGCGCAGGGATCAGCATGATCCCGGTCGAGAGCGGCACCCGGGTGCTCACGCTCTGCCGGCACGAGGCGCCCGACGCGGTGCTGCTCCACGCGGACCTGACCGGGCTGCCGGGCACCGAGGTCTGCCAGCGGATCAAGACGCAGCTCGACCCGAGCCTCCCGGTGGTGCTGATGTTCCCCGAGGAGCGGGTCAACCTCGACGAGCTCGCCTCGCGGTGCCTGGCCGACAACTACCTGGTGCGGCCGCTCAAGCGGACCGAGCTCCTCTTCTGCGTGCGCTCGCTCCTCGAGCTCCGCCGGCACCTGCAGGAGAAGGCGGCGGCCGCGCTCCTCGCCAAGGACGAGGGGAAGCGGACCGCCATGGTCAGCCTGGACGTCTTCTACACGTTCCTGCGCCTGGAGATCCAGCGCGTGGAGCGCTACGGTTTCCCGCTCGCGGTGCTCTCCATCGCCATCGACCCGCTCCCCGAGGAGGCGACGGCCTGGGGCAAGTCGCTGGAGAGCCAGCTCGGCCCCGCGCTGGCCGAGGCGATGCGCGCCAGCCTGCGCGACATCGACCTCACCACGGTGGTCTCCCACAGCGAGCTGCTGGTGGTGATGCCGCACACCGACCTGGCCGGCGCCCGCATCGCCGCGGAGCGGACCTGCCAGACCATCGCATCGCAGTCCTACCACTTCGGCCGCACGCGTATCCAGCCCACGGTCTCGGTGGGCCTCGCCTGCGTGCACGGCGAGGCGGCCGCCGCCGAGGACCTCCTCGAGCAGGCCAAGGCGAACCGCGCCCGCGCGGCGCAGTCGGGCGGGAACCTGGTGTTCGGGGGCTAGCCCAAGCGAGCGCGATTCTCGATCGGCCATGAGCTGGGAAGCTGGAATGAGGCGGCGCGTGGGGCGCCGCGGGAGGGGCCAAGGCCCCGCCCCGAGCCGAACGAGCGGGCTCTCTGGTGGTGGTCCGCACCGAGCTTGCCCGCGAGTGAGCGAGGGGTGGGGAGGGGCCCGCGAGCGGGGGTCCCCGCGCGCCGCCGGACGTCGAGGTGCTCGAGGATCGTGACGCTGATCTAGAGCCGCGGCAGCCCCGGCGGCAGCATGGTCAGGTCGAGCGCGGTCTCGCTGGCCAGGTTCACGCTCATCCGCGTGCAGGTGCGCACCGTCGCCGTCCCGGCGGGCAGGCCGTTGCCGCTCCGGCCGCGCGGCACCACCGGCAGCTTCGTCGGCCACTTGGTGGTGGGGAGGTTGTGCAGGCACAGCGCGCAGGTCTGCCGCTCGCGCACGAGCGCGAGCTCCCGGGCGCTGCGACAGAAGACCGACATGGTGAGCCCGAACGGGCTCGCCAGCGCGAGCTCGAGGCCCTCGTCGAGATCCTCCACCACGGCCAGCGAGAGGATCGGTCCGATCGACTCCTGGCTGGCGATGGCCGCCAGGCCCTCACCGTCGGTGCGGAAGAGCGCCGGGCGCACGTAGTGGCCCGGGCGCCGGGCGGTCAGCTTGCCCCCGGCCACGAGCGCCTCGGCCGCGTGGCCGCTGACGCGCTTCAGCTCGGTCAGGTAGGCGAGGACCACGTCCTCGCTGATCAGCGGCCCCAGCAGGCTCGCCGGGTCGCTGCCGTGCCCGATCTGCACGTGCTCGAGGAGCTGCCTGAGCTTGGCGACGAGCGCGTCCGCCACGCGGCGGTGCACCACCACGCGGCGCGTGCTGGTGCACCGCTGGCCGCTGCCGGTGCAGGCGCCGATCACGATCTTGTAGGCCGCCTCGTCGAGGTTTGCGTCGTCGAGGACCAGCGCCGCGGCGTGGCCGGAGGCCAGCACGCGCACCACCCGGTCCCCGGCCCCCGCGGTGGCGGCGAGGAGGCGGCGGCCGCTGCTCTCCGAGCCGCTGAAGAGCACGCCGTCGACGAGCGCGCTGCCCGCCAGCGCCGCGCCCACCGCCCAGTCGCCCTGCACCAGGTTGAAGACGCCGCGCGGCAGGTCCGCCTCGTGGACGATCTCGGCGTAGAGCTGCGCGCTCGCCGGCGTGTGCTCCGACGGCTTGCAGACCACCGTGCAGCCCGCCGCGAGGGCGGCGGTCGCGTCGGCGTGGAGGAGCAGGCACGGCTGGCTGTAGGGCGCGAGCACGGCCACCGCCCCGAGCGGGTGGAACTCCAGCTCGCTGCCGCCCGCGTGGCGAGGCTGCACCTCGGCCAGCCCCTGGTTGAAGACGCCGTCGAGGACGCCGTACATCGAGCGCACCTCGGCGCGCGTCTCCCAGAGCGGGCGGCCGGTCTCCATCGAGAGGGTGGCGACCAGGTCCTCGCCGCGGTTGCGCAGCTCGGCGCGCAGCTTCTGCAGCGCGGCCACCCGCGCCTGCGCGGGCATCGCCCCCCAGGCGGGCTGCGCCTCGCGCGCCGCCTCGAGCGCGCGCTCGGGCGCCGAGGCGTCGACCGGGAACTCCACCGGGGGCCGGCTGGTGTCGCCGGGGTCGAGCGAGGTCACCACCGCGTCGGGACGGCGCGCGCGGACGAAGCGACCCTTGAGGTAGTCGCCCTTCGGCTTCGGAGTCGGGGGGCCGCTCGCCATCGCTGAGAGGCCCGCTAGGTCCCGGCGCCCTTCCAGCGGAAGGGGCTGGTCATCAGCGCGCCGAGGCTGGTGCGCCGGCGCTCCCCGGCGGTGTTGACCAGCAGCAG
>JAKLHH010001013.1 GCA_022710245.1 Myxococcota bacterium | reverse complement strand
CGCCTGCCCCGACCGGGAGGCGCTCGACCTCCACCCCGCGCGCCTCGAGGAGCCGCGCGCTCTCCAGCAGCGAGGGGTGCTCGATGGCGCTCACCAGCACGTGCTCGCCGGCGCGGCCGCGCACGCTGCCGAGGAGCGCGAGCGCGTTCGCCTCGGTCCCTCCGCTGGTGAAGATGACCTGCTCCGGAGAAACCCCCAGGGCGCCGCCGATCACCGCGCGCGAGCGCTCCAGCCGCCGGTCGGCCGCGAGCCCGACGCCGTGGCGCGAGGAGGGGTTGCCGTACTCCTCGGACATCACCGCGGTCATCTCCGCGATGACCTCCGTCGCCACCGCGGTGGTGGCGGCGTTGTCGAGGTAGATCGGCGGCTGTGTCCGGCTGGCGCTCATGCTAGATCACCGCTGTGCTACCGAGCGATATAGCAGCTGGGCTGCGTGCCTGTCGAGCCGCGCGGGGTACGGACCGATGAGCGACCCCTTCGGCGTCTACGTGCACTTCCCCTTCTGCCTCGCGCGCTGCGGCTACTGCGACTTCGCCTCGACCGCGATCGCGCGCGCCGCGATCCCGCAGCGCGCCTACACCGACGCGGTCCTCGCCGAGCTCGCGGGCCGCGCCGGCCTCTACCAGGGCGGCCGCCTGCGCGCGATCCACGTCGGCGGAGGCACCCCCTCGCTCTGGGAGCCGGCCGAGCTCTCCCGCCTGACGGCAGCGCTGCGCGCCGCCTTCGACCTCGAGCCGCGGCTCGAGATCACCGTGGAGGTCAACCCCGGCACCGTCGGCGAGGACACGTTCGCGCGCCTGCTCGACGCGGGCGTCACCCGGCTCAGCCTGGGCGTGCAGTCGCTCGACGACGCGGAGCTCCGCCGCCTGGGGCGCATCCACAGCGCCGACGACGCGCGCCGGGCGGTGCGCGACGCCCGCGCCGCCGGCGCCGGCGACCTCGGCTGCGACCTCATCTTTGGCCTCCCCGGCCAGAGCCTGGAGCAGCACCTCGAGCAGCTCGAGCGCCTCCTCGAGCTCGGCCTCGACCACGTCTCGACCTACGCGCTCAGCCTCTCGCCGACCGCGCCGCTCACCCGCGCCGGGCTCACCCCGGCCGAGGGCGAGCTGCAGGCGGAGATGATGGAGGCTGGCCGCGAGCGCCTGGCCGCGGCGGGGATCGAGCAGTACGAGGTCTCCAACTTCGCCCGGGCGGGTCACCGCTCGCGACACCACGAGCTGGTCTGGGCGGGCTGGCCCTACCTCGGGCTGGGCGCCTCGGCCTGCTCGCTCTGGGTCGACGGGGCGCGCAGCCTGCGGGTCGTCAACCCGCCGCTCGCCGCCTATCTGCAGGCGCCGCTCGGCGAGCTCGCGGACCCCGGGGCGGGCGGCGTGGGCCTCGCGGGCGTCACGGGCGCCACGCTGGAGGTGGTGGCCCCGCCCGCCTCCCGCCATGAGGTGATCTTCCTTGGCCTGCGCACCTCGCGGGGGCTCGACCGCCTCCGCTACGCCGGGCGTTTCGGCGAGGTGGCGCTCGAGGAGCTCGACCGGGCCGCGGCCCCCCTCGAGGCAGCCGCGCTCCTAGCGCGCGACGGCGCCCACCTCGCGCCGACGGCGCGGGGCATCTGGCTCGCGGACGAGCTTGCCCTCCGTCTGATGTGTTGACAGAATGGAGAGCCATGCAACCAAGCCCGCGAGCGCAGGAAGTCCTCGCGGCCATCGTCAGGGAGTATATCCTCACCGGCGAGGCGGTGGGCTCCCGCACCCTGGTGCGCCGGCAGGGGATCAACCAGAGCCCGGCCACCGTCCGCAACGTGATGGCCGATCTCGAGGAGCAGGGCTTGCTCTCGCAGCCGCACACCTCGGCGGGGCGAGTCCCCACCGACGCAGGCCTCCGCTTCTTCGTCAACCGCCTGATGCAGGCGCGCGAGCTGACCGCGGCCGAGAAGCAGGAGATCCGCGCCCGCTTCAAGCTCACCAGCGTGGAGCTGCAGGAGCTGCTGCGCGAGGTCTCGCGGCTGCTCTCCGAGCTCTCACAGCAGTGTGGGCTGGTGCTGGTGCCCCGCACGGAGGCAGCCCGCCTGAAGCGGATCGAGTTCGTCTCCATCCGCCAGGGCCGGATGATCGCGGTGCTGGTGATGGACTCGGGTCAGGTGGTGAACCGCCTGCTGGACGTCAGCGAGCCGCTCACGCCGCCGGAGCTCGAGGGAGTCCACCGCTACCTCAACGAGCTGTGCCGCGGCAAGAGCCTGGCCGAGATCCGCAGCGCCGTGCAGGGGGCGCTCGACGAGGAGCGCAGCCGCTATGACCAGCTGGTCGCCCGCGCGCTGCAGCTCGGGGCGCAGGCGGCGGCCGAGCCGCTCGGCGATGAGCTCGTGGTCGAGGGGCAGTCGAAGCTGCTCGACTCGCCCATCGCCAACGACCCGGAGCAGGTCAAGGCGGTGCTCCGGGCGATGGACGAGAAGAAGCTCATCCTGCGGTTGCTCGATGAGACGATCCGCGGCGAGGGCGTGCAGGTCTTCATCGGCGCCGAGACGAAGGAAGAGGAGATGCGGAGCTGCGCGATGGTGGCCACCCCCTACGGGGGCAAGGCGCCGCTCGGCACGCTGGGCGTCATCGGCCCGTCGAGCATGGACTACCCACGCGTCATCCCTCTGGTCGACTACGCTGCCAGCATCCTCACCGAGCTGCTCGGCCGCGAGTAGCCGTGGCGGCGGAGGTCGGCCGCGGTGTGCTGCGCGCCGGCGCCCCAGCGGGTCTTTCACGTCCCACCGCAGCATGGTAAAGAATCTTTACTTGTCGAGGGCATCGGGTGAGGATAGGGGCGGCCGACGGCCTGGAACGAGCATATGGGCAACGACGAGAGCACAAAGACCGAGTCCCCCGCCACCACGGGGGCACCGGATGGCGCGACACCACCGACCCCCGAGGCTGCTACCCCGCCGCCTGCAGCAGAGGCGCCTGCCCCGGAGGTGCCCGCCACGGAGGGGGCCGCCGCTCCCCCGGAGCGCGAGGCGTCCCCGACCCGTGTCCCCACCTCGATGCTGGGGAGGGCCATCAGCGAGCTGCAGGAGGCGCAGCGGACCGGTCACGACCGGCTGCTGCGGATGGCTGCTGATCACGAGAACTTCAAGAAGCGCGCCCGGCGCGAGGCGAGCGACAGCATGCGTCGCGCCGAGGAGAAGGTGGTGCTGGAGTTCCTGCCGATCCTCGACAACCTGGAGCGGGCCGTCGCGCACGCCCAGGGCACCGAGGCTGCGGTGGGCGGTCTCCTCGAGGGCGTGCGGATGGTCCACAAGCAGTTCCTGGCTGCCCTCGAGAGGTATGAGATCCGCCCCTTCACGTCGCTCGGTCAGCCCTTCGATCCCGAGCGCCACGAGGCCATCCAGCAAGCCCCCTCGCCGCAGCCTCCCGGCATCATCTGTCACGAGGCTCAGCGCGGCTACCTGCGCGGGGAGCGACTGGTCCGCCCCGCCATGGTGGTGGTCTCGATCGGTCCGGTGACCAGCGCAGGGAGCACGGCCCCTGCGGTCGAGGGCAGTGAGGGTGGGGCAAGCGAGGCGAGCGCTGCAGGCTCGGGCACGCCGGAGACAGGACAATCATGAGCAGGGCGATCGGCATCGATCTCGGCACGACGAACTCCTGCGTCGCCATCCTCGATGGCAGTG
>JAKLHH010001012.1 GCA_022710245.1 Myxococcota bacterium | reverse complement strand
GGGGCGCCTTCATCAAGGTCGGCGTCGCCATGGGGCCCGCGGTGTGGACCTGCTCCAGCTCGCTCGCCCGTGGAGCGACGGTGAGCGGCAACGTCCTGAAGGGGATCCACTTCGGTCACGGCTACGCCGTCAACGGGGTCACGGGCTTCACCGTGACCGGCAACCAGGACCTCGCGCGGCACGTCGGCCTCCCCGCCGCGGGCTGCGGGGGCACGCCCTCGGTGCCGACGGGGTTCCAGGTGCAGACCGCGCTCGCCTCCACGCTGCAGCCCGAGTTCGCTCCCGCCGCGCTGACCCACGTCCTCGGCGCGAGCGAGCCGGCGATCCTCGCCGTGCTGCGTCCTCCCTCGGGCTGCACCTTCCTGCGGGCCGACCAGGGCCTGGTCCCGGGCCAGTCCTTCGCCTCGTGCGACGGCCGCTTCCGCCTCGCCCTCGAGACGAGCGGCGACCTCGTCCTCTACCAGGGGTCAACCGTGCTCTGGGCGGCGCACACGGCGGGGCAGAGCGTGGCGCAGGTGATCATGCAGGGCGACGGGAACCTGGTCCTCTACGGTCCGACCGGCGCCCCGCGCTGGGCGACGAACACGGCGGCGCACCCTGGCGCTCACCTGGCCGTGCAGGACGACGGCAACCTGGTCCTCTACGACGTCTCCGGCCTGCCGCTCTGGGCCTCGAACACCGCCGGTCACTGAGCGGCGCCCTCCGACGAGCCTCGGCTTCGCTACCGCCTCTCGCGGCCCGACGAGCGCCGGAGCAGCGCCTTCGCCCCCGCCCCCTCGCGGCCCGACGAGCGCCGTCACAGGCCGACGAGCGCCTTCGCCGCCGCCGCCTCGCTCGCCGCCTTGGCCAGGTTCACCCCCGCCTCCCCGGCGTTGTGGAAGCCCGCGCCGCCCGCGGCGACCGCGGTCCAGTCCCACCAGAGGAGCGCGCGCATGAAGCGCGACCGCGCCTCGGCGAGCTTCGCCTGATCGAAGCCGGGGTCGCTCGCCAGCGCCTCGAGCTTGCTGAGGAGCGCGTCGAGCTCGAGCTCGAGCTGCGCCGCCTTGCTCATCACGCCGTCCTGCAGCGCGAGGACCTGCGTCTTCAGCGCGGCCGTGTCCGGGTGGCACTTCTTGCACGCGCCGTCGAGCTGCTTGAGCGGCGAGGTCATGAAGTGGTTCGCGTAGCCCTGCGAGTGTTCCAGGTGGCAGTCGGCGCAGCCGAGGCCCGCCTGGTAGTGCTTGCTCTCCCAGAAGCTCTCCACGTCGGGGTGCTGCGCCTTGATCCCCGGCAGGCCGGTGCCGCTGTGCTTCCAGTCCTGCTGCAGCGCGAAGCGCCCCTCGGCGTAGGCCTCCACGTCGCGGAGCTTCCGCCAGGGGAGGTCGTCGCGGACGATGCCGTCGAGCCCGGGGCCGGCCACGTGCTCGACGTGACACTGCGCGCAGGTCAGCGTCCCGGCCAGGCGCCGCGCCTCGGCGGAGAGCTTGTGCGGCGTGCCCGGCTCGTTCAGCTTCGCGTGGAGCTCGTCGGCGGTCTTCGGGACCAGGCCGCCCGTCTTGTAGGGATCGGTGCCGCGCTCGAGGACGGCGGCGATCAGCGCCTTGCGGATGACGCGGAGCTTGGTGCTGTGGGGATCGTGGCACTGGCTGCAGCTCAGGCCGTAGTCCAGCGTCTGCGGCCAGCGGTCCTTGAGCTTCTGCACCGCGTCCGCCCAGGTCTGGTCCGGGCCGAACACGAGCTTGCCGCGCCGTCGCTCGTTCCAGTAGTAGGCGACCGGCGTGCTGTGGCACTGCAGGCAGACCGCGCTCTGCGGGCGCTTGGTCTCGCGCAGGTCCTTCAGCGCGAAGGCGTGGGCGCGGCTCTCCTTGTAGTCGAGGGTATGAGCCTCGCCGCCGAGGAGGTGCTTGTACTTCGGGTGCTCGTCGAGCTTCGAGACCGGGATGGAGCCGCCGTACTTGCCGGGCCTGGTCGCGTCGCTCTGCAGCAGGCCCGCCGGGAAGACCACGTGGCAGCTCGCGCAGCGCTCCACCGAGAAGTCGACGACCGCCTCCACCGTCGACGGGGAGGCCTGGTGCGCGAGCGCGTTCGGGTGGCAGGGCAGGCACCCCTCGGGGAACCAGCCGTGCATGCCGGTCTTGATCGCGGCGGTGGGGCCGAGGTGGCAGGTCGCGCAGCGCTGCTCGACCTTGCCGTCGGCGCGGGCCTCGAGGCGCCCGTCGGCGCCGAGCGGGCCGTCAGCGCGCGGTGGGCCGTCGAGGCTCGCGCCCGCGTCGGGGCAGGTGGCGCTCGAGGAGCAGGCGGCGAGGAGGGTGCTGGTGACGAGGAGGAAGGTACGCTGCTGCGACATCGGATCACGCCGGAGTTGGTGCGAGGCGCATCCTAGCACGACCGCCGCGCGCGGGTCTGGCCTACCTGGCCGAGGTCGCGGTGAAGAGCACGCGGAGATGGAGAGATCTCAGTCGCGATCGACCCGCTGGCTAGGGCTCGAGGTGGAGCAGTCGCACGACGTGGTTGTCGCGCTCGACGACGTAGAGGGTCCTGGAGTCGATGGGGACCACCTCGGTCGGCGTGCGCAGCCTCGCCGTCGACGGCGAGCCGTCGACCAGTCCCGGCGAGCCGTCGCCGACCACCGAGCGCACCTGACCGTCGGTGCCGATCGCGCGGATCGCGTGGTTGGATCCATCAGCGAGGTAGATGACGCCGTCAGGCGCTACCCCGACCCCGAGCAGCTCCCCGAAGCGCGCGTCCTTCAGCGCGCCGTCAACGTAGCCAAAGCCGCTGGCGATGGTGGTCACCTGCCCGGCGAGCGTCACCCGGCGCACGGCCTGGTTCGACTGGTCCGTGACGACCAGCGCTCCGCCGGGCTCCACGGCGATACCGGAGAGGCCCTGGAAGCGCGCCTGGCTGCCGTCGCCGTCGGTGAACCCCGACGAGACGCTGCCGGCGAGGGAGGTCACGGTGCCGTCCAGGTCGACCCGCCGCACCCGGTGGCGGTCGACCACGTAGAGGCTCCCGCCGGCGTAGACGAGGTCGAGGACGAGGTCGAACTGCGCCGCGGCGCCCTTCCCGTCGGCGTTGCAGCAGCCGCCGCCGGCGAGGAGGCTCGCGTCGCCGGCGGGGGTGATCTTCACGATCCCGAAGGCGGCGCGGGAGGCCACGTAGAGGTTGCCGGCGGGGTCCTGCGCGACGCCGCTCGGCTCTCCGAGCGCGGTGCTCAGCGCGGGTCCCGGTCCCTGCCACGCGCTGTGCCCGTCGCCCGCGAGGGTGGTGACGGCGCCTGCCGGCGTGACGCGGCGGAGACGGTGGCTCAGCTGGTCAGCGAGCAGGAGCGCGCCGCTCGCGTCGAGGCAGCCGTGGGCGGGGCGCCTGAAGCGGGCCGCGCTCCCGCTCCCGTCGATCGTCGGCGTGGCGACGAGGGTGGTCACCACACCGCTCGGAGTCACCCGGCGGATTCCGCCGTTGCCGAGGTCAGAGACCAGGAGGTCGCCGCCGCTGAGGAGACGAAGCGTGAAGGGGTAGAGGAAGCGGGCAGTGGTCCCCGGCCCGTCGAGGTAGCCTGGCGTACCACCGGCCAGCGTGCTCACCACGCCGCCCACGATCACGCGGATGCGGTCGTTGTGCGAGTCAGCGACGAAGATCTTGCTGCCGTCAGGGCTGACGGCGACGCCG
>JAKLHH010001011.1 GCA_022710245.1 Myxococcota bacterium | reverse complement strand
TCACGTTCAGGACAGGGTCGAGCGCGCGGCGGGCCGCCTCGAGGGGCTGCTGCCAGCCGCAGCCCTGCCAGCCGAGCTCCGCGATGCAGTCGTAGGCGTACGCGGCCCCCTCGATGGCGTCGGCCTTGCCGGTCGGTGGCACGTTGGTCTCGCCACGGAGGTAGCTGACCCAGGGGTCGCGCGGTGGGGTGCAGCTCGCGACGCGCGGGGCGTGCTGCAGCTTGCCGCCGTCGCCGCCGGGCACACACCCCGGCGGCTGGAAGCTCCCCGCGCCGAGGTCGGCGCTGACCAGGCCGACGTGGAGGTCGACGAGCTTGCCGGCGGCCGCGAGCTCCCGGAGCAACCCGTGGATGCGAGGCGTGGTCGGCAGGCTCGCCTGCTCCTGCTCCATCGAGGCCGAGGTGTCGACGACGAAGAGCAGATCGACCGCGCCGGACAGCATCGCCGGCCAGTCGGGCGCGGGCGCGTCGAGCGGCGCAGCGTCGGTCACCGCAGTCGGCGGTCGGTGGCAGGCCGCGGGAGCGAGCGAGAGCAGCAGCGCGAGCGCGAACGTCTTTGTCACGTGAGCTTCCTGGTGCATGGCTACGGGAGCATCGCCGCGATCCGCCGGCCGAGGAGGCCCATGGCCGGGGCGAGGGCTTTGTAGTGGTCGCAGGGCGTGACGTAGCTGATCTCTTCCGACTCGTTGCTCGCGCTCAAGAGTCCCCGGTTGAAGAAGCCCTGCTTCCCGACGCCGTTGACCACCGCCTGGAGCCGCAGGCTCGGGCTCGCCGTCTGGCTCACGCTCGTGCAGCTCGGTTTGAGGAAGAGGATCGGCGCGCCGTTCACGTCGGGTGCGGTCTCGACGACGAAGGGCTCGGTCGGGCCCGCCACGGCCGCGACCAGCACTCGCCCCGCCGGCTTCAGGCTGTTGAAGAAGCTCACGTACTCCTCGACGCGGTGGAGCATGGTCCCACCGGGATTGCAGTAGTGCTTGGTGCCCACCGTGTCGAGCGGCTCGTCGCAGGTGATGCCGTAGCGGATGCAGCGGTAGCCCGCGACGGGGCCGAGGCTCGCGTCGTCGGGATCGAAGAGGCGCGGATCGGTCGCCGAGCAGTCGTCCGAGTCCGTGAAGATGAAGACCGCAAGCGCGGCGCCCGGCCGCAGGAACCCAGGGTTCACGTTCAGCGCGGGGTCGAGCGCGCGGCGAGCGGCCTCGAGAGGCTGCTGCCAGCCGCAGCCCTCCCAGCCGAGGTACGCGATGCAGTCGTAGGCGTGCGCGGCCTCCTCGATGGCGTCGCTTTGGCCCGTCGGCGGCGCGTTGACCTCGCCGCGGAGGTAGCTGACCCAGGGGTCGCGAGGTGGACCACAGCCCGCCTGGCGCGGCGTGCTCTGGAGCTTGCCGCCGTCGCCGCCGGGTACGCAGCGCGCCTCCCGGAAGCTGCCCGTGCCGAGGTCGGCGCTGACCAGACCGACGTGGAGATCGACGAGCTTGCCGGCGGCCGCGAGCTCCCGGAGCAACAAGCCGATCCGCGGCTCCATCGGCAGGCTCGCCTGCTGGTCCATCGAAGGCGAGTTGTCGACGACGAAGAGCACATCCACCGCGCCGGGCAGGATCGCCGCCCAGTCGGGCGCCGGCGCGTCAGATCCGGCAGAGGCGTCGAGCGGCGCATCGTCGGTCGCCAGCGTCGGCGGGAGCCGGCAGGCCGCAGCAGCGAGCGGGAGCAGCAGCGCGAGCGCGAACGTCCTCGGCACGAGACCCCCTCCTGGACTGCTCGAGCGGGAGCGAGCTCGACCATTGGACCACGAGCCGCGAGGCCCCGGCAAGCACGCCACGCTCGCCGCTGGCACCCACGGCTCCCGCCCTGCTATCGTCGCCGCATGGCCTTCCTCAACGCCGCGACCAGAGAGCTCCACGTCAACCTCGCCTACTTCGGCCCCGCGCTGGCGGGGAAGACGACCAACCTGCAGTACATCTGGCAGAAGACGAACCCGGAGACGCGGAGCGAGTGGGCGGTGAGCCTCGAGCCCTTCCCGCTCGTCGCCTTCTACTACACGCCCGCGCTGCCGCCCATCGGCGACGTGAAGCTCGTCTTCCACCTGAGCGCGATCCCGGGCCAGGTCTTCCAGGATCAGGGGCGCAAGACCCTGCTCCGCAACGTCGACGCCGTCGTCTTCGTCGCCGACTCGCAGATCGAGCGCTGCGAGGCGAACCTCGAGATGCTGGAGAACCTCCAGCTCCACCTCGCCGAGCAGAAGCGCGCCGACGTGCCGATGCTCTTCCAGCACAACAAGTGCGACCTGCCGACCGCGGTCGCGACCGAGGACCTCGAGCAGATGCTCAACCCCGGAGGCCTGCCCCACGTGCGCGCGGTGGCGAGCCAGGGGGCTGGCGTCTTCGAGACGTTGAAGCAGGGCGCCAAGCTGATCATCCTCGGGATCAGCAGCGGCCAGGTCACGATGGGCGCCCTCGACTTCCTCAAGCTGCCGCCCGAGCCGCTCCGCCTCTGGAACCTCTTCCGCACCGACCTCGGCGCCCGCAAGGCGCGCTAGCCCGCGTCAGCCCGCGTCCGTTCGATCACGCCGCCAGAGCGCGTCGAGCAGCCTGCAGCGGCGCCGCGGTGCCGGCAGCGGCCGCCGCGGTGCCGGCAGCTGTTCTTTCTTCTTCGCGGGCACGCAACCTCCCGCGCGACAGCTCGATAACCGAGAGGAGACCGAGACCACAGGCACAGCCCCAAGACAAGGAGCCCTTCATGCGGACCCAGACCATCCCTCTCCTTCCGCTCGCCGAGCTCGCGCTCGGTCTGCGCGATCTCCTCACCACGCGACGCCGGGCGCTCGGCCTCTCCGAGGCGGGCAAGATCTACGAGCCCCTGCTGGACCAGAAGCTGCAGGAGATCGAGCGCGTCCAGAGCCGCGAGAGCTTCGGCGCCGCCATCCACCACCTCGCCACGGCCTACCTGCTCGCCCCGAGCACCACGCCCGAGCAGCGCGTGCAGCTCGAGCGCATCCGCGACGGCTTCGCGCCGTCGCTCGGCGAGCTGCGCCGGACCGACGGGGACAGGCGGACCGCCACCGCGGCCCGGCGGAGCCTGGGCAAGCTCGCGTTGAGCCTCCAGCAGTTCCCGCTCGCGGGCGGTGAGACCCTGGCGCTCTGGGCGAGGGAGTTCGTCGCACACAGCGCGCAGCGGGCGGCCTTGAGCCCGCGGGTGCGGGCCGACCGCAGCATCACCATGGTCCGCAGGGAGACGGTGGCGCTGCTCAGCCGGTGCCGCGGCGCCATCAACGACGAGCTCCGGGTCCGGTCCGACTTCGCCCTTCATCGCGGAGCGGCCGCAGGTCGCGAGCAGGGCGACTTGTTGGTCGCGGCAGCTCCGCACGAGCGCCCAACCTGTGCGGCGCCGCGACAACTGCCGCGCGACCTCGACGCGCAGGTCTTCGGCTACTTCGAAGAGCTGGCGCGCGCACGCAGCGAGGCCGCGCGCAGGCGGTCCCCCCCGAGGGCCGCACCGCCGGCGGCTACGATGCTTCACCGGGCCGACTATCTGACGGAGCGGCGCGACCCGCCGCTGCACGAATTCGCCCTTCATCGCGGAGCCTCCGAAGGAGGCGAGCAGGGCGAATTCGCCCTTCATCGCGGAGCCTCCGAAGGAGGCGAGCAGGGCGAATTGCGG
>JAKLHH010001010.1 GCA_022710245.1 Myxococcota bacterium | reverse complement strand
TGGCCGAGATGGTCTGCGTCTTGTCCGCGCTGAGCGCGGGATCCACCAGGTCGACGGGGAGCGTGCCCACCTTCGCCTTCTCGGGGAGGTGAAGGCCGACGCCGATCCCGGTGTTGGAGAAGGCCCCCGCGAGGTCCTTCGTGAGGCTCACGAAGGTCGACCCCACGCAGAGCTGCGCGAACCCGATGCCGAAGGAGGCCACCTGGCCCCCGCCGCTCGACAGCGTCACGGCTGCGGTCCCCCACTTGTCGTTCTGCCCGCGCCGCGGCATGAGCGTGCTCTGCGGGAGGTTGAAGGTCCCCTTGAGCCGGGCGAGACCGGTGCAGAAGGCAGCCGGCTGGGGCTTGTCGACGACGTAGTCCTTGAACGGGAAGGCGAGACAGATCTGGCCCTCGGCGCAGCCCGGGTTGTGGCGCTGCGGGTCGTTCTTGGTGGCGTCGCAGCTGGACCAGCAGATGCCCGACGGTGGAGCGTAGGCGCCCTCGAACCCGAAGAAGGGGAAGTTCACCCTGACGCAGCTCGCGGGGCAGGTGCAGTCGCTGTCGGCGGCGCACTCCTCGCCGGCGGCGAGCGTCCCGCTGGCGTGGCCGCAGCTCGCCGAGCTCGTGCTCGCCTCCGGCCCGACGCTCGCCGGCCCGCCATCGCTCGTCGTCGCCGGGCCGGCGCAGCTCCCCGAGGCGCAGGTGGGTCCCGCGTCGCAGGTCCCGGTGGCGCTGCAGCTCGTCCCTGGCTGGGCCGTGCCGTGCATGTCACCCGCGCAGCCAGCGAGCGTGAGGACGAGGAGCGAGCTGAGACTGACGCTGAGACTGGCACGATGACCGCGCATGGTTGGTTCCTCCCGCGATAGCGCTGGACAGCCGCATTCACGTGCTCGGGGCTCGATCGCGATGGATGCAGGGGCAGTGCCAGGCCTTGGCGTTTCACCAGAGCCTGGAGTTCCGTGGGGTATGAGGCGTAGAGGTCGTCAGATGTGGGGCCGGCACCCTCACCCTCCTACGGAGCGAAGGAGCCTCTTCCCACCGAGATCACAGGGTTCGTGAGGCAGCGGGCGAGGGTGGCGAGCTGGGTGCCGAGGCTCCAGGTCCTCGCGGGGCTGGAGCTAGACGATGACTGGCCCACGCCGCGGGCTGCGCGCGAGCTCCTCGCGGTAGGCGCGCTCGCGCTCGCCGAGGCGTCCGATCTCGACGAGGGTGTGGTCCGCGATCTCCTTCTGCGTGCGCAGGCTGTTCTTCTTCGCGTAGAAGCTCGAGAGGTCGAGCGGCGCGCCGAAGACGATCACCACCGGCGTGCCGGTGCCGTCGAAGTTGCCGGTGATCTGCTGGCGGATGTCGTTGCAGAGGCCGTTGGTGAAGATGGGCAGCACCATCGGCCGCGCCTCGTAGATCAGCTTGCCGACGCCGGGCTGCGCGGGCAGGAAGGTGTACGGGTCGCTGCCCTTGTTGCGCGTCCCCTCGGGGTGCATCCCGATCACGGAGCCGGGCTCCTCGAGGAGCTGCACCATCCGCTTGAGCCCGTAGGTGTTGAAGTCCCGCTTGCCGGGCTCGCGGAAGACCGGCGGGTACATGGAGAGCGCGGACATCGCCGCGCTCACCACCACGCCGAGCGGGCGCTGGTACCAGAACTCCGCGCGCACCGGGAAGTAGATCCGCCGGAGCACCTGGGTCAGGCGCAGGAGGTAGCAGGAGATGATGTACTGGTCGAAGAAGCTGCGGTGGTTGGAGACGAGCAGGAGCCCCGCCGGCGGCCGCAGCTCGCGCACGTGCTCGAAGCCGAGGATGTGCACCAGCCGGCGCGTGCACCGGTAGACCCAAGCCGTCCCGACCGAGCGCAGGAAGAGCGCGCTCGAGGCCTTCGTCACCGGGTTGCGGTTGACGAAGTCGACCAGGCGGAAGGAGGCCCGCTCGAAGGGGCTGAGCTTCCCGAGCTGCTCGGGGGTGGGCTGGATCGCGACCGGCATGTCTCTTCTTTTCACGGGTGGCGGGGCGGCGTCAAGGACTCGCCGAGCAGCCCTGTCGCCTGGTGGCTCCTCGGGCAGGCGCAGCGCTGCGCGGCTCCGATGGTATCCGGAGGCTGGACCTCTGCGTGGAGGTCCTTCTCTTGACGGACGCACGTCTCCCTCGCCTCGCGGCAGCGGCATGGCGCTTGCTGTGCGCCCTCGACGAGAGCGCTTCGAAGAGAAGCGCGAGCACTGCTCGGTCACGCGCCGGTGGCACCGGCGAGGGAGGAAGATCATGAGACGAGACATCGGTCGCTGGGTCAGCCTGTCGGTCGCGCTCCTCTGTGCGCTGCCCGCCGGGGCTGGCGCCGATCAGTTGAAGAGGATCACGCGCCTGCCCTTCAGTGAGCTCGCCCCCGGAACGCGCCGTGTCGAGGGCTCGCCCTACACGCGCTACAGCGTCACGGTCCAGCGCCTGACGAAGCAGGGTCCGCAGGACATCCCGACGAGCGGACGGTACGTGGACCTCCCGCCCGGCAAGGTGAAGATCACGGGGACGCTCTCGGCCCACGACGGGCGCAAGCGGGCGACCCAGCGCGAGAGCGGCGAGCGCGTGTGGCCCGGCGATCTGGTCCCGCTGAAGGTGACGGGGACCGTCCCGCGCGGGGAGAGCACGGCCAGCAAGAGCCAGCTCCGTGGCCTGAAGACCGTGCTGGAGCTGCACACCGATCTGCCGGCGATCAAGAGGGCCGCCCGGCAGGCCGGCTGGAGGTCCGACACGCTGCTGCAGATCTCCTCGGCGGTGGTGAAGTACAGCACCGATCACGGCCTGACCTGGCAGACCCACGCCCCGATCGGCCGGATCGGCGACCTCGAGATCCCCGACGTGCGCCCGGGGCAGCCGCTGATGTACCAGGCGACGGTGAAGGTCATCGGCCGCGGTCTCGGCGGGCGCCAGTACCTCGGTGAGCGCGAGGTCGTCTTCGAGGGCGGCCGCTGACCCGGGCTCACTTGACGTTCCCGGCGCCCGCGGGGTCCAGCGTCAGGAGCACCTTGCCGCGGCGGCCGCCCTGCTGCGCGTGGGCGAGCGCGGCCTGCACCGCGGAGAGCGGGTAGCGGCGATCGACCGCGAGGCGCAGCACGCCGGCGCGGGTGAGCGCGCCGAGCTCCTCGAGGAGCGCCACGATCTCGCCGCGGCTCGCCCGCTCGTACCAGGCGGTCATCCAGAAGCCGCGGACGCGGAGATCGCGGAAGATGAGCAGGCTCGCCGGCACCTCGACGGGACGTCGGCTCATGGCGCCGTAGCAGACCAGGGTGCCGCCGGGCGCGAGGGCCTTGCCCAGCGCGAGCCCGCTGGCGCCGCCCACCGCGTCGAGGCCGAGGCGGAGGGGCGCGCCGTCCGTGAGCCGGGCGAGCTCCTCGCGTGAGGGGAGCGCGGTGACCACCAGGTCGGCGCCCTCGCCGCGCAGCTCCTCGATCACCTCCTCGCGGCGGACCAGGCTCAGGCTGCGCAGCCCGAGGTGGCGGCAGAGCTGGATCACCGCGTGGCCGACGGCGGAGCTGCCCGCGTCCTGCAGCACCCAGTCGCCGCGCTCGAGGGTGACGAAGTCGTGGAGCAGCCGCCAGGCGGTCGCCGGGTTCACCGAGAGGCTGGCCGCCTGCGCGTCGTCGAGGCCGCCCGGCAGCGGCCAGAGCTCGTCCTCGCGGCAGACGAGGCA
>JAKLHH010000101.1 GCA_022710245.1 Myxococcota bacterium | reverse complement strand
CCGCGGCTCGAGGCGAACCGTGGCACCGTTGTCCGTCCGCACCAGCGTGTCCAGCACGCTGAAGTGCCGCAGCGCGAAGCCGACGCCGGCGAAGAACCGCAGCCGCCAGGGGAGCCGGGCCAGGAGGGAGATGCGCGGCCCATGAGCCCAGGCGCTGTAGTCGGTGGCGTGGCTGTAGCTGACGCCCTTCGCGTCGGTCACGCCGCGGATCACCTTGGGGGAACCGCCGTGCTGCGCGAAGTAGGTCAGCTCGACGCTGATGCTCTCCCAGCTCCCACGCGCGCCGACGGATCCGCCGGCCGTGAGCGCCTGCAGGTGTTCGTAGTCCGAGTTGTGCATGAAGCGCCAGGTGAGGTGACCGCCGATCAGCGCCGCAAGCCATGGCCGGAGCGCGAGGCTGACCTGCAGCTCACCGCTCGGGACGGAGCAGAACGGCTCGTGCCCGTAGAGCTGGAGCAGATAGCCAGCCGTCAGGCCGAGGCGGACGACCCTGCCCGAGGTGAGGAGCGAGAGCGCCAGGTCGAGCTCGGATGTCGCGGCGCCCTCATCGCCCACGGCGTAGTTCCGCTCCAGCAGACGCAGCCCGCCACCGAGGTAGATCCGCTCCGTGACCCGGTGCTGGTAGGAGAGACGCCCCGCGACGTGCAGCGCCAGCCCGGCGTCCTGCAGTGACGCGCTCGACTCGTTCACGTAGGTCGGGTTCGTGTCCAGCGCGGAGCCCAGCTCGATTCGTGCGTCGAGGTAGTGACGCGACGAGCGCTCGCTGCGATCCAGCGCCGCCAGCGCGTGCGCCGCGGTGGTCCGCACGGCGGGTTCGGGCGCAGTCTGAGCGAGGGCCGCGAGGCGGGCCCGCGCGCCCGGGTCCCCCAGCTCGCCCTGGGTGAGGGTCAGCATGTACGCGGACCAGGTGTCGCGCCGGTCGCGCGCGATGGCCGCCCTCAGCCAACGCTCCGCGCTGCGGTACTCCCGGCGCTTGTACGCGAGCAGCCCCTGGTAGTAGCGGGTCGAAACCTCACCAGGCTGCAGGCGCTCGGCCCGCCCGAGCGCCCGCTCGGCCTCCTCGAGCTGTCCCGTGCGGATCAGGTGCTGCGCTTCGCCGATCGCGACCTCGAACGCCCGCCGGCGAGATGCGGCCCGGGCCGCCGCGACCTCGCGCAGCAGCCGGGTCGCCTCCCGACCCCAGGGCTCCTGTTCGAGCGCCACCACCTCTCGCAGGTACTGGAGCGCCGCGTCCCACTGCTCTCGACGGAAGGCAACCATCCCGCGCAGCAGCGCGGCCTGGGGATAGAACCCCCGGTCCATGACCTGCCGTGCGAGCTGGTCGGCGCGACTCAGATCGCCGAGCTTGTACGAGGCGAGCGCACCGAGCAGCCAGACGCGCGGCCGCAGGTCCGGAGCGCCCGGGACCCTCTCGAGCTGTTGCAGCGTCTCGCGGTATCGTCCTAGCCTGAAGAGCTGCTCCGCCGCGTCGAGCGCACGCTGCGCGACAGCGGGTCGCGCGGCCGCTGGCGGCGCTATGAGCAGGATCGCGAGCGCGAGGCTGCGGACGCCGAGCATTGGTAGAACCTACTCTCTTGTCCTGCACCACCGCCAGCGCAGGCGAGCAGGTCCCCTCTCAAACCGTGCGTGCGGTCTTCCCGCACGGCTCACGGGTTGGGCGCTCCGGCGCTTGAACAGCGGGAAACCGATCCAGCGTCGGCTTCGTCAGGACGCGACATGCCCGCGATTATAGCGGAGGCACGCGCCGAGAGGAGACTACGACCGGAGCTACTTGCGGCCGCCGCCAGCACCGCCTGGGCCCTTGGGTGAGCCTGGCCCCTTCGACCCGGTCGGCGGCACGACGGGCCCGCCCTGTCCCGGGGCAACGCCATTCGGACCACCCGGTCCCGCGCCAGCTCCCGGTCCGCCCGCGCCAGCTCCTGGTCCACCGGCGCCAGCTCCTGGTCCACCGGCGCCAGCCCCGCCAGCCCCTGGTCCGCCGGCCCCGCCAGCGCCACCGCCCGCACTGCCCGCCTGTGCCCCTCCCTGCCCCCTGCCTCGTTTGCCCCAGCCGCCGGCCGGAGGCAGCGCGTGCAGGCGTCCGCCTGGCCCAGCCGGAGCCCCACGCCTGGTCGCGCTCGCCGGGCCCGCGCCACTACTGAGGCGCGAGGCCTCTCTGAGGAGCTGGTCGTCAAGGGGCGCGTGACCCAACGTCGGGCGAGAGCTCGCGCCCCCCTGCGACGCCCGCTTCGTCTTCGCCGCCCGGGAGCGCTCCACCATGTCCGGCGGGAAGCTCAACACCTGCGCTCCGGAGGCGGGACGCGAGCGAGTGACGACGGGCTCGGCGACGTGGCGCAGCACGAGCTCCACGCGCTGTCCTGCCGCCCCGGGCCGCACCGACGCACGCAGCTCGTCGGCCACCTGCTGTGCGCGCGCGGCATCGATGGGGCTCGCCCGTCCCTCGAGCTCCAGATCCAGCGGCGCCTCGGCGCGAGCCAGGAAGAGCGGCGAGGACGCGATGACCATGGCTGCGACCATGAAGTGCCTCATTGCAGCACCTCCGCCGGTTCGCCGTCGAAGGTCAGCGCCACCACGATGGGCTGACCACTCGCTGCCGCCCGCGCCGTGAGATGAACCGTCGTCGCGAGCGACCGCCCTCCCACCTGGACAGCTACCCGCACCGCCCCGGGCTCGCGCACCACGAGAGGCAGCTCGAGCTCGTTGCGCCCCGCCTGCAGGCGACTTCGCCACTGCACCAGCGCTCCGCCGCCAAGGCTCGCCGTGGCCGCGCTGCTCAGCACCACGCCACGGGGCAGCTGCAGGTCGAAGAGCGCCTCGGGGTGGTCCTTTGCCGTCCGGATCGACAGCCGCAGACTGTAGTGCTGGGCGCTGGCCGGAACCGACCCGCCGGTGCCGTCGATGCGCATGAGCATCAGCGCGGTGCCCGCGCCGATGGCGAGGAGCACGCTGGCCGCGAGCGCGATCGGCAGCATCCATCGGCGCCGCGCGGCTGCCTGCCGCGGCCGCTGCGCTTCTCGCAGACGCTGGCGGAGCGCGAGCTCGAAGCCGGCGGGCAGCTCGGGCGCCTTGAGGCCGTGGAGGCCGCGGCGCAGCGCCACCAGCTCGAGATGCGTTTCCCGACAGCGCGAGCAGGTCTGGAGGTGCGCCTGGATCGCGGGCGAGAGCGGCTCCTCCGGCCGGGGGGCCTCGTGAAGCTCGCGCCTGACCTGCTGGCACCTCATGCTCGGTGGCTCCTCGATGAGGCTACGACCAGGCCCGCGCTAAAGTTCCACGCCTCGTGCATCTCGTAACATCCCTTGCACCTGTCATCGTTGATCATCTCATTAGCCTTGCGATTACCGACGGTTCAAGCCTTACCGTCAGACGCTCCCGCAAGCGTTCCCGTGACCGGGCAAGCCGGGAACGAACCGTCCCGACCGGGACGCCGGCCACCTCGGCGGCCTCCTGGTAGCTGAGCTCCTCCACGTCACAGAGGATCAGGATCAGGCGCTGGCCAGGCTCCAGCGCGTCGATCTCCTCCTGCAGGCAGGCCCGCAGCGACTTCTGCTCGAGGTGACAGAGCGGGCTCGGGGAGGCGCACTCCACCCCCTGATAAGGGTCCTCGACGTCGCCCGCCAGCTGATGAGCAGCCACCTCGTGGCGAGCGCGGCCGGTCTTGAACGAGTCGAGATGGACGTTGCGCAGGATGCGGCAGAGCCAGGGGAGCACCGGCGCGTCCGGCCGGAACGTGTCGAAGGCCAGGAAGGCGCGGACCAGTGCCTCCTGCGTCAGGTCAGCGGCCCGGTCGCCATCGCGACAGAGCGCCTTGGCGATCCGGAAGAGCCTCGCGTGGTAGGGAGAGGTCGCGCGCGTGAAGCTGGAGACTACGTTGTCGCGCTGTATCTGGTCGGTCACCGTGGCGGGTTCTCGGACGTATTCTCTCACGCCGTGCGGAGTCTCGGTCAAGCACCGCGCTGTCCAGGCAGGGCTGTCTGTGGCGTCTGGCCTCACCTCAGGCTACGCGCCTCCCGGTCCGCCCGCGCCGCCACCCGCGCCGCCGGTGCCGGTCCCGCTGCCGCCGCCGCCGGCGAGGGTGCCGCTCCAGGAGTAGCAGTAACCGTAGGCGCACCCGTTGCCGGCGCCACAGTCCTCGTTCCGGGTGCAGTGCTTCGTCTGGCACTGGCCGCCCTTGCCGCACAGCGCGCCGGCCCCGCAGTCCGCGTCGCAGGTGCAGCTCTTGGTCTTGCACTGTGACTGCGAGCAGGTCGCGCCGCAGCCACACGCCGCATCGGTCGAGCAGTTGCTGGTCTCACACTGGCCGCCCGCGCCGCACTTCGCGCCCGCGCCACAGTCGTCCGCGCTGACGCACTTCTTGGGCGCGCACTTGCCGAGCAGGCCGTTGGCAAAGCCGCACATGAACCCCGCGCCGCACCCGTCAGCGCCGGTGCAGGTCTTGGCCTGGCAGCTCCCGCCTCCGCAGGAGAAGCCATCGCCGCAGCCAGCGTCGCAGGTGCAGGTCTTGGGCTGGCACTTGCCGAACCCGCACATCAGGCCCTCGCCGCAGTCCCCATCCGCCGCGCATTGCTTGGGCTGGCACTTGCCCAGCAGCCCGTTGGCGAAGCCGCACATCCAGCCGTTACCGCAGCCGTCGGCGCTCGTGCAGGTCTTCGGCGTGCACTTGCCGAACCCGCACTGGTGGCCGGGGCCGCACTCGGCGTCGCAGCTGCACTCCTTCTTCACGCACTGGCCCTTGCCGCAGCCGTAGCCCTTGCCGCAGTCGGCGTCGTCGGCGCAGCCCTTGCGCTCGCACTTGCCGCCGTTGCAGCCGAAGCCCGGCCCGCAGTTGGCGTCGTGCGCGCACTCCTTGTGGATGCACTGCCCGTCCCCGCAGGTCTCGCCCTCACCGCACTCGGCCTCGCAGCTGCACTGCTTCTTCACGCACTGCCCGCCCTTGCCGCACATGAAGCCCTTGCCGCAGCCGGCCGTGCCCGAGCAGGTGCGCGGCACGCACGCGCCCAGGCCGCACATGCAGTCGCTGGCGCACTGCACGTCGTCGGTACAGCTGATCGCCGACTCGGCGTTGCCCAGGTCGTGGAGATCCCCGGCGCAGGCACCGAGGGTGAGGAGCGCGGCGCCAACCATGATGCCGAAGCAGTGTCTCATCATCCTCTCCTTGTGTGATGTCGTCTCCGAGAGCGCTACGAGCGAGCTCGCCAGAAAGTTCCATCGCGAGATGCAGGCCTGGAGAGGTCGTCTTCGCGTCACTTGGGCTTGCTGGACGCCGGGAGACTGGTGGGCGGCCCGAGCGGCACCCCCGGCGACAGCATGTCGGCCGGCGAGCGCTCTGCCGCCGACGCGCTGGAGCTCAGGCGAGCTCAGGCGCTGGCGAGCTCGCTGCGGTCGAGCGTGGCGAGGCGCCGCTTGACCTGCGCGGCGTCGAGGGTGAGCTTGCTGCCGCTCCGCTCGGGGGCCTCGAAGAGGAGATCGTGGCAGACCTCCTCCATGATCGCCCTGAGGCCGCGCGCCCCCGCCCGCCGCGAAATGCTGTAGGCCACCACCTCGCGCAGCGCGCCCTCGCTGATCTGCAGCTCCACGCCGTCGAGGCGCAGGCGCTCCTTGTACTCGCGCACCAGGCTGTCCGGCGGCACGGTGAGGACGCGCAGGAGATCGTCGGCGGCGAGCTCCTCCAGCTCGACGGTGACCGGCAGGCGGCCGAGGAGCTCGGCGACCATGCCGTACTCGAGGAGGTCCTTGCTGCTGATGCGGCGGCGCGACGCGCCTCCAGATCCCTCACCCTCGCCGGCGGCGAAGCCGAGCGGCCGGGTGCTGGCGCCGTAGAGGTCGATGTCCGAGAAGGTGCCGGCGCAGATGAAGAGGATGTCGCGGGTGTCGACCTGCACGAAGTCGTGCTTGTTCCAGTGCTGGGTCACGTTGAGCGGCACGAAGACCTCGCGGCCCTCGAGGAGCTTCAGCATCCCCTGCTGCACGCCCTCGCCGCCGATGTCGCGGCTGCCGGCGCCAGTGCGGGCGCCGTGGCTGCGCCGCGCGATCTTGTCGATCTCGTCGACGAAGATGATGCCGCGCTCGGCCTCCTGGATGCTCTGGTTGGCCGCGAAGAGGAGCTCGGCGACCATCACCTCGACGTCCTTCCCGTAGTAGCCGGCCTCGGTGTACTCGGTCGCGTCGACGACGACGAAGGGGATCTCCAGGAAGCTGGCCAGGCTGCGGGCGAGGTGCGTCTTGCCGCAGCCGGTGGGCCCGATCAGGAGGACGTTGGACTTCTTCAGCAGCGAGGCGCGCTGCTCGCGGGCCTCGCAGCGGCGCAGGTGGCTGTGGGCGGCGATCGCCACCGTCCGCTTGGCGCGCTCCTGGCCGATCACGTAGCGGTCCAGGTGATCGAAGATCTCACGTGGGGTCGGGATGGCCCCGGTCTTCGGGCGGGCTCGGGTCTTCATGCTGGGGGTGTTCCTCCGTGTCAGGGGGCGCCTCGCGTGGGAGGCTCCGGGATGCAACGGGCGCCATTCTAGCCGGCGGGGGGCGGCGCCGCAAAATCGGGGCGAGCTCCGCTGGCCTGCGAGCGCTGCCCGCGCCCGCGGCACGCGGTCGCTCACCGACGGGGCGCACCACCCAGCGCCGTCGCGGTGGGACTTCCGCGAGGTACGATCGGCCCGGCCAGGCGGCGAGTGAGCCATGCACACCGTCGTGGTCACTGCCTCGATCGCACAAGGTGTAGGCGGCGGCACCTGCCTTGCACCCGAGAAGCACCGCCCGGTGTCGACCGGCGAAGGAGCTTCACCATGCAACAGGACCCGAGGAGACGACGCGACCTGAGGAGACGACGCGACCTGAGGAGACGACGCGACCTGAGGAGACGACGCGACCTGAGGAGACGAGGAGCACCGCTCCTCGGAGCGTGCGCTGGCCTGGCCCTGCTGATGCTGGCCGGACCCGTCTGGGCCAGCCCGCCGCGAGCGAGCCGCGCTCCCGAGGAGGGGGGACGTCAGGGTCGCCTGGCCTCCCGCGATGAGCTGCGCGCGCTCCTGCCTGGGCAGCCGCGGCGCGACGGCTGCCTGCTCCCTGCCGCGGCGCGGAGGTCGCTCCGGCTCGCGCCCTGGGCCCGCTTCTCGGGCGAGGCGAAGCGGCGGCTCGCCGCCGCGCACCGGGAGTGGGACCTCGTGGCGCGCGACGCGAACGGCAAGTCGGTCCGGCTGCAGCTGCAGATGATCTGGCCCTTCAGCGATGACAAGTCCTGCCGCGACCACGCCACCGAGGTCTCCGGTGTGGAGCCCTTCGGCCCGCCGCACAAGAGCGGCAAGGGCGCCCGGGAGCTCGACGACGCCGTCGAACGCTACGACAGCGCGGCGATCAAGGTCAGCGACGGTGCGCACTGGATCGCCCACGACGGTGAGCAGTACCAGGACAAGCAGCTGGGCAAGCGCAGCGGTGACGCGCAGGAGGTGGTCGACCACGCGCGGAGCAGCTTCTACATCGAGGACGAGGACGGCTCGAACGAGGGCAGCGGCTGGGGCTGGTCGCTCTGGGGGAAGAAGAAGTAGCGTGCTCTCCTGCCGGTGCTTCGCCTCGCGCACACCCTCCACGGGCTGAATCGCCTGCCGTCCAGCCGGCCGCCCTGGCCCGGTGCCGAAATCCGCGCGACAATCCGCGCCGGGTCGGAACCAGAGGAGGAGGCCAACATGGAGCCCGCGCAGCCCCCCACCCCCGGCAGCCCCGGCGCGCCCACCGACGCGCCATCCCCGGTGCCGGCGGCCGCCTTCGACCCCGTCCCGGAGCTCCCACCGCCGGACCCGATGCTGGAGTTCCAGCGGGCCCTGCGCGCCGCCACGCCGCGCGTCTATGTCACCTGGATCCTCCTCGGGCTCAACGTCGCCCTCTTCGCGGTGATGGCCTTCGCCGGCGTCAGCGTCATCGCGCCGAAGACCGACCAGCTGATCCGCTGGGGCGCGAACTTCGGCGGCGCCACGCCGCTCGGCGAGTGGTGGCGGCTGCTCACCTGCACCTTCATCCACATCGGCGTCCTGCACCTGGCGCTCAACATGTGGGTGCTCTTCGACGCGGGCCCGCTCGTCGAGCGGCTGGTCGGCAACGCGGGCTTCGCCGCCGCCTACCTCCTCTCCGGGCTGATCGGCGCGCTCGCCAGCCTCGGCGTGAACCCGCTGGTGGTCAGCGCCGGCGCCTCGGGCTCCATCTTCGGCATCTTCGGCGTGCTCCTCGGCGTGGTGCTCCTGCGCCGCGGGGCCATCCCGCTCCCCGTCTTCGCCAGGCTGCGCAACTCGGGGCTCGGGTTCATCGGCTACAACCTGGTCTACGGGATGATGCAGCCGAACGTGGACATGGCCGCGCACGTCGGCGGCCTGATCGGCGGGTTCGCCTGCGGGCTCCTGCTCGCGTCCACCGTGCGCCTCGACGCGCCGCCACGACGGGCGCCGCGCGTCGCGCTGCTGGCGCTGCTCGGCGCCGCGGCGGTGGCGGGCGGTATCCTCCTCGTGCCGAGGCCCCTCGCCGAGGCCCAGCGCGCGCTCGACCGCGCTGGAGCCCTCGAGAAGCAGGCGAACGAGGTGTTCAACGCGGCCCTCGGACGCGCCAAGGCGGGGCAGCTCGATGACCCGGGCCTGGCGGCGGTGATCGAGGGCCAGGTCCTCCCGACCTGGTACGAGCTGCGCAAGCTCCTCGGCCAGGCGGACCGGGTGCGCGAGCTGCGCCCGCGCGCCCTGCTGCTCTCGCGCTACGCCGAGGCGGGCGAGGCGGTCTACACCACGCTGGTGAAGCTGCTCCGTCAGCCCAGCGTCGCGCTGAAGCTGGAGCTCGATCGGCGCGTGGCCGCCAAGGACGCGGCGATGCGAGAGCTCTCCGGCAGGCTCGCACCCTCGCCCTAGTACCTCGCCGCAGAGGATTTGATTGATTCGCGCCGTCGTCGCGACCGGCCCGTAGCGCGGTCGTCGCACCGCCCCTTCTGCGATAGCCAACCGATTAAAAACCACTGCGGCGAGGTACCAGTCCCGGCTCGCTGCCCACTGCCCGGCGCCCCCGATCCCCGCGGGATGAGCCCGCGCGCCAGGCCTGCCCGCAGAAAAGTTGCCCGCCCGCGCGCCCTCGCCGACAATCGTGCCCACACACCGACGAGGAACAGCCGCCGATGAGGAGGCCGGGCATCCTGGCGCTCTTGGGGGTGGTGCTCTGCGCTCCGTCGACCGGAGCGGGGCGCTCGCGGCCGCGCACCATGCGCACCGCCGAGCGCCGGCCCGCGCCCCGAAGCCAGCCGCTACCGCGCGCGTCCCTCCCCGCCCTTCCCCTCATCGCCCAGGTCCTCGCCTCGCCGGACCGACGGCACCGCGTCGAGCTCACGCCCGGCGGGGGGCTCCGCGTCAACGGTCGCTGGCTCTGCGCCAGCCAGGCGCTCGGCGCACCCGTGTGGCGGCGCGACAGCCGCGCGCTCGCCTTCCTGCACCAGACCGCGGCCGGGCTGCGCCTCGTCGTGCTCCCCGAGCTCGACGCCGAGCGCCCGCTCGTCTGGCAGCTCCCGGCGGTGGTCGTGCCCCGCAGCCAGGTCTTCTGGATCTCACCCCAGCGCGTCGGGGTCGGCGCGCAGAGCCTGATGCCGCAGGTCATGGTCAGCTGGACCACCACCGTCGCGGCCGCGCACTCGAGCTACTGACCTCACGGAGATACGGAGAGAGAGATGCGAGCCACCTGCCTGGCAGTCACCCTCCTCGCGAGCACGATCCTCACGGCCGCGCCTGCGCTCGCCCAGCGCGGACACGATCGTATCCTCGACGACTCACCCGTGGTCCGCGCCGCGCGCGGTGACGTGGGCATGTTCTTCGCGTTCAGCGGCCTCGCCACCATGGGCATCGGGAGCACCGACGCCAGCGTCGGGACGCTGCTGATCCAGGGGGTCGGCATCAAGTGGGCCCTCACCGATCGCTGGATGCTGCCGGTCACCTTCGGCGCCGGGCTCCGCATCCACGACCCCTCCGGCCCGATCGACTCGCAGAACGACTGGGGGCTCGTCGCCGGCATCGGCTTCGAGTACCACTTCCGCGTCTGGCGCCGGATCTCGCCCTACGTCGGCGCCGGCGTCGAGCTCGGCTTCAACGACCCGTCGGGCCCGAGCAACTTTCGCTTCGCGACCAGCCTGGGGCCCACCCTCGGCGTGGAGTTCTTCTGGGGCGACCGCGTCTCTCTCGCCGCGCACTACGACATGCGCATCCGCGTCACCTGGGCCGAGGACGCCTTCACCGAGCTCTCGATGGCCACCCAGGCGGGCGGCGGGCTGACGCTGACCTTCTATTTCTGAGACAATGAGGGGCAGTGGTGACTGCCTCCTCCAGAGCAGGGCTGGCGCTCGTCAGGTGCGCGCTGGCCGCGTGCGCGCTGGCCGCGTGCGCGCTGGCCGCGTCCGCGCTGGCCGCGTGCGTACCTCCCCTCGACCGGCCGCTCGGTGATCTGTCGACCACCGCCGACCAGCCGCCGCCGCGGCCCGACGGCCCTCCGCCCTGGGTGGTCGACCAGCCACCCGGCCACGTCGAGGTCGCCGCCGATCGCGGCAGCGACGCGAGCCACCCCGCGTACCGTCACGCGGACGTGAACCACCTGCTGCTCACCGGCCAGGCGCTCGCCTTCGGGCTCCTCGGCGTGCCGCCGCTCAGCACCACGCAGCCCTACGCGAACACCATGTTCGTCACCGGGCTGCAGGCCGGCGGCGGCGGGCTGACCTCGCTGATCCCGCTGGTCGAGGTCGGCCAGGAGTCGCCCGCCAGCGGGCTCGCCAACCTGGTCACGCGGATGGCGCGCGAGGAGCTCTTCAAGAGCCGGCCAGCGCCGCAGAACACGCACGACCTGCTGGTGAGCTGCAGCGCCCTCGCGGGCGGGGCGTACCTGGACCTGCGGAAGGGGACGGCCGCCTACGGCATGGGCCTCGAGCAGCTGAAGGCCGGCCGCGCGCTCGCGCAGGCCAAGAGCCAGAGCTACCTCCTCCGCGCGGTGGCGGTGATGCACGGCGAGACGGACAGCCTGATCAACAACGCCTCCTACGCCACCCAGCTCGCGCAGTGGCAGCTCGACGTGCAGGCGGACGTGCAGGCGATCACGGGCCAGAGCGAGCCGGTGCCGATGCTGCACAGCCAGGTGAGCAGCTGGACCACGGGCGCGCTCGGCGCCATGTCGACCAGCCTGATCCCTTACCTGCAGCTGCAGGCGGCGCGGAACGCGCCCGGGCGCGTGGTGATGGTCGGGCCGAGGTACATGGTGCCCTACGGCCCCGACGGCTCGCGCCTGACGAACCACGGCTACCGGCAGCTCGGCGAGTACTACGGCAAGGTCTACCGCAAGGTCGTCCTCGAGGGGCAGCCCTGGCAGCCGCTGCAGCCGGAGTCGGTCACCCTCAGCGGCGCCGAGGTGCGGGTCGCCTTCCACGTCCCGGTGCCCCCGCTCGTGCTCGACGCCACCACGGTCAGCGACCCGGGGCACTTCGGCTTCGAGTTCTGGGACAACAGCGGCTCGACCCCGGCCATCACCGCGGTGGCGCTCGACGGAGCGACCGCCGTGAAGATCACGCTGGCCAAGGCGCCCGGCGGGACCACGCGCCGTATCCGCTACGCCTACACGGGCAAGCCCGGCGCCAGCGCGGGGCCGGCGACGGGGCCTCGCGGCTGCCTGCGCGACTCCGACGCGACGGCCTCGCGCTCGGGCTACGCGCTCTTCAACTGGGCGGTGCACTTCGACGAGGGCGTGCCGTAGAGGTCGTCGAGGGCGGGGAGCTCAGCCCTCGCGGGCCCGCCGCGCGACGGCCGCCGCGAAGCGCCGGAGCGCCGCCGGCTGCCCGGCGAGGAAGAGCGAGGGCTCGACGAGCTCGAGCTCCATCACGCGGAGCTCGCCCGCCGCGTCGCGCGCCACGTCGACGCGCGCGTAGAGGAGCTGCTCCAGCTCGCGCAGGCCGCCGAGGACGTGGAGCGCGAAGCGGCGCTCCTCGTCGGAGATGGGCACCGGCTCCACGCCCTCGTCCTCGCCTGCGAGGCGCGGGCGCTTGCGCACCGCGTGCCCGAGCTCGCCGTCGAGCCAGACCAGCGCCCGCTCGCCGTGGCCCTCGACGGAGCGGAGGTACGGCTGCACCATCATCGCCCGCGACGCGAGCTGCTCGCCCAGGAAGCGCTCCCCCTCCGCGGCCTGCGCGCGGGTGAAGCGGCGGGTGCAGAACGAGCTGGCCGAGACCCGGGGCTTCACCACCACCTC
>JAKLHH010001009.1 GCA_022710245.1 Myxococcota bacterium | reverse complement strand
CACCGAGATCATCGACACCCTCCTCGCGCTCGACCCCCTCGCCGACCTGCCGCGGACCGGCTGGCTGCTGCGCGGCGTGCCGGCGCCGGAGTCGATCGCCGCGCACAGCCACGCCACCGCGCTGGTCGCCATGATGCTGACCGACGCCCTGCGCGCCGAGGGGACGCCCGTCGACGGCGAGCGCGTGCTGCGGCTGGCGCTGCTCCACGACGCGCCCGAGGCCGCGACGGGCGACTTCCCCATGCCCCGCAAGACGCCCGGCATGGCCGCCGCGCTCGCGGAGCTCGAGGGCTCCGTCGCGGACGAGCTCCTGCCCGCGGCCTACGCCGCCCTCTGGCGCGAGGCCGACGCGAAGGCGAGCCTCGAGGCCCGCGTCGTCGCGGCCGCGGACAAGCTCCAGATGATGATCAAGGTGCTCGTCTACGAGCGGCGCCGCGGCGCGTGCCTCGACGACTTCTGGGCCAACGCCGCCAACGAGCGCACCATGGGCCTCCCCGCCGCCGAGGCGCTCTTCGCGGCGATCCGCGCCCGGCGCGGCGCCCGCTGACTCAGCGGCTGCAGGTGAAGAGGGTCTCGCTGGCGCTCGCCTGATCGAGGAGCTCCACGGTGAGCTTCGTGATCGCGTCGTCGCGGGTGACCTTCCCGGAGAGCACCACCTTCGGGCAGCTCGCGAGCGCGCCCGCCGCCGCGCCGTAGCCGTCCGCGCTGCCGCTGCCGCAGCTCACGCCCACCACGCCGTTCTCGTAGGTGCTCACGGTGACGTCGCCCGTCGACCTCTTGATCGTGAAGGTGGTGAACCTGGTGACCGTCCCCGTCTTGCCGTCGGTGTGCTGCCCGGTGCCCCAGCCGAGGGTGGCGCAGGTCGCGCCCTTGGCCTGGATCGTCGCCGACGATGGGGTCGGCACGATGCCCGTGCTCTTCTCCGAGAAGGACGAGAAGCTCACGGTGAGGTCGGTCGCGCTGCAGGTGGCGCCGTCGACGACGCCGGAGCCGATCTTGGGCGCGGCCATGGCGAGGCTCGCCGAGCTGACACACTGCCTCAGCGCCTTGAGCGCGTCCGTGTAGCAGGCCGGGACGCTCGCGCAGTCGAGGGCGTGGGCGTAGCCGAGCGGGCCGCCGCTCGCGCTGCCATCGTCGCCACAGGCGCCGAGGAGCAGGCCGAGGACGGAGAGGGTGAGGGATCGGGTGAGGGTGCGGGAGAGGCTCATCGCGGCACGGTACCACAGCCCGCGCCGCTGGCTCACGTCTCCGACTCGTCCGGCGGCGGAGCGGGCGGTGCCGCCGACGCCTCCTCGAGCAGGGGCCGGAGCCGCTCAGGCACCCGGCGCGAGAGCTGGCCGAGGAAGCGGGCCGAGACCTGCGCGGCGGCCTCCTCGTAGGCGGCCTCGCCCTCGCACGGCAGGACACCTCCCGCGATCATCCCGTGCCCACCCCCGCGCCCGAGCTTGCCGAGCGTCCGCTTCATCACCCGGTCCGCGCGCGCGCGGGCGAGCGTGGTCCGCATCGAGAGGACCATCGCGTCGCCGTGCAGCCCGGTCACCAGGCACCAGGTGATCCGCTTCATCGCCACCAGCAGGTCGGCGAGCTCGGCGACCACCTCCGCGTAGGGCACCGGCCCGATGTGGCAGACGCAGGTGTTCTTGCCGAGCTCCACCCGTCGCATGGCCCTCGCGATGGTGCGGTAGTACTCGCGCTCGCGCGGCGGGTGGCGGATGCGCCCGAGGATGGGGAGCCGCACCATCGGGAAGATGCGCTGGTAGGCCTCGCGATCCGCGCGCGTCGCCTCGCGCCCGAGGTCCTGGGTCTCCGAGCTGATCGCGTAGGCGGCGGCCGTCGCCAGGCTGGCGTCGAGCCCGAGGCCGAACGCCTGCTGGTACTCGAGGAGCATCGTGGTGCAGCTCCCCTCCTCGGGCCGCACGTCGACGAAGTCCGCCTCCAGACCAGGCCGCGGCGGGTGGTGATCGATCACCACCGTCGGGCGCCTCTCCTCGGGGAAGGAGTTGTTGCCGGTGCCCGGCTGCGTGTCGACGAGCGCGCAGCAGTCCCCGCGCAGCAGCCGGACCGCCTTCCGGATGGGCCGCAGCGGGATGCGCAGCAGGCGCACCAGCTCGCGGTTCTCCGCCCTGCCCAGCCTGCCGCCGTAGAGCATGCGCGGCCGCTGCCCGAGCGAGGTCGCGATGTGGTGCAGGATCCAGCCCGCGGCGATGGCGTCGGGGTCCGGGTTGTCGTGGAGGAAGATGAGCACCCGTCCACCGCGGCGCAGCGCCTGCTCCAGCTCGGCTCGGTCCAGCATCGTCTCCGCCCGCGGTGGGGATGGCCGATGCTGATTATGCGCACCCCCCCATCCTGGAGCAACGGAACTCGCCGCGCCGGCGGCGGGCAGCCTCAGGCGACGCCGGCCAGGCCGGGCGCCGGGGAGAAGAGCGTGTCGGGGATGCGGCAACGCAGGCTGCAGCCCTCCCGATCATGGGCCAGCCCGCGGTAGAACTCGCAGGAGACGCAGTCGTCGAGGATCACCTGCGACCGCGCCAGGGGGCAGAACACGTACAGCTCGGCGGTCCCCGAGGCGAGCTCGCAGAGACGGATCTTGCGATTGATCGTGGCGCAGGTGCTCAGCATCTCCCACACTCCTCACCGATGACCCGCCGGGACCCGAAGCAACCGCCATACCAGTCCTCGCGCGCACCGCGCGCGGTCGCGCAACGACGCGAAGCCCAAGCGAGATCGTGGATGGGGGGGAATCCACGCAGGAGCCCGCCGGCCTCGGTCTGGCCGTGGGTTCTCACGCAGCCGCCGGGCAAGATCGCGCAGCTGGCGTTCCCGCGCCGCGCGGGCGAAGCGGCTCACTCGAGCCCGAACTTCTCGATCCGGTAGCGCATCCGATCGCGGGTCATGCCGAGGAGCGCCGCCGCGTGGGTGCGGTTGCCCTTCGCGCGGTCGAGCGCCTGGGCGACCAGGCTGCGCTCGAGCTCGTCGAAGTTGATCCCGGTGGTCGGCAGCCGGTAGCCCGCCGAGACCGTCTTCACCGCGCTGATGGTGGGGAAGTCCCGCGCCACCAGCAGCTCGCCGTCGGCGAAGAGCATGGCTCGCTCGAACGCGTTCCTGAGCTCGCGGACGTTCCCCTCCCAGGTGGAGGACTGCAAGAGCTCCATGGCGTCCGGGGCGACGCCGCAGATCCGCTTCTTGAACTCGCGGTTGTAGACGTCGATGAAGAACTTGGCGAGGACCGGGATGTCGTCCCGGCGCTCGCGCAGCGGCGGCAGCTTCACCGGCAGCACCTGCAGCCGGTAGTAGAGGTCCTTGCGCAGCACCCCCTCCTTCACCGCCTCGTCCATCGCCCGGTTGGTCGCGGCGATCACCCGCACGTCCACGCGCAGATCGACGCTGCCGCCCACCCGCTTGAAGGCCTTCTCCTCGAGGAACCGGAGCAGCTTCGCCTGCAGCGCCGGCGACATCTCCGTGAACTCGTCGAGGAAGACGGTCCCGCCGTCGGCGAGCTCGAGGAGCCCCTTCTTCTGCTGGCGCGCGTCGGTGAAGGCCCCCCGCTCGTGGCCGAAGAGCTCGCTCTCGAGCAGCGCCTCCGGCAGCGCCGAGCAGGTGATGTTCATGAAGGCGCGCGTCTTGCGGCTCGAGTTGAAGTGGATCGCCTTCGCGGCCAGGTCCT
>JAKLHH010001008.1 GCA_022710245.1 Myxococcota bacterium | reverse complement strand
GGTGGGCGAGCGGCTCACGCGGGTGCTCGAGGCGGCGGTCGAGGAGCGCTGCCCCGCGATCATCTCCTCGGCCTCGGGCGGCGCGCGCATGCAGGAGGGGATCCTCTCGCTGATGCAGATGGCGAAGACCTGCGCCGCGCTGCGCCGGCTGAAGGACGCCGGGCTCCCCTACCTCTCCCTCTGCCACCACCCGACGACGGGCGGCGTGGCGGCGAGCTTCGCCATGCTGGGCGACGTGATCATCGCCGAGCCGAAGGCGCTGGTGGGCTTCGCCGGGCCGCGCGTGATCGAGCAGACGATCCGGCAGAAGCTCCCCGAGGGCTTCCAGCGCTCCGAGTTCCTCCTCGAGCACGGCATGATCGACCTGATCGTGCCGCGCCGCGAGCTGCGGCCACGGATCGCGCAGATCCTGCGCGCGCTCACCCCGCCGCTCACCCCGCCGCTCACCCCGCCGGCGAAGTGAGCCCCCTCGCCCCGCCGACAGCCGACCCGCCGACCAGCGGCGGACCGGCCTACGCGGAGGCGCTCGCGCGGCTGCACGCGCTGGGGCGGCTGGGGGTGGACCTCGGGCTGGAGCGCATCGCCCGCGTCCTCGGCGGGCTGGGGGATCCGCAGCGCCGCTACGCCTCGATCCACCTCGCCGGGACCAACGGTAAGGGATCCACCGCCGCGATGCTCGCCGCGTGCCTGCGCGAGGCGGGCCTGCGCACGGGGCTCTACACCTCGCCGCACCTCTGCCGCTTCAGCGAGCGGATCCAGGTCGACGGGCGGGAGATCCCGCCTGACCGCGTGGCCACCCTGCTGGAGCGGGTGCTGGCGCTGGATCCGGCGCTGACCTTCTTCGAGGCGGCGACCGCGATCGGCCTGCTCCACCTCGCCGAGGAGGGCGTCGAGGTCGCGGTGGTGGAGACCGGCCTCGGCGGCCGGCTCGACGCGACGAACGTCGTGGCGCCGCGGGTCAGCGTGATCACGCGGCTCGGCCTGGATCACCAGGAGCTCCTCGGCCCCGACCTCGCCTCCATCGCGCGAGAGAAGGCGGGGATCATCAAGGCGGGGACCCCCGTGGTGGCCGCGGCGGCCGAACCGGAGGCCGAGGCGGTGCTCCACGCTCGCTGCGCCGAGGTGAGCGCGCCGCTCCTCCTCGAGGGGCGCGACTTCGAGGTGACGGCCGCGGAGGACGGCGCCAGCTACCGGGGCCAGCGGGGCTCGCTCGCGGGGCTCGCGCTCGCGCTCCGCGGAGAGCACCAGCAGGGCAACGCCGCGCTCTGTCTGGCGGCGCTCGAGGTGCTGGGCGAGCGCGGGCCGCGGATCCCCGAGGCCGCGATCCGGCGGGGGCTCGCCGCGGTCCGCTGGCCGGGCCGGCTCGAGTGGATCGGCGAGCACCTCCTCGACGGGGCGCACAACCCGGCCGGCGCCCGCGTCCTCGCGCGCTACCTGGAGGGGCAGGGCAGGCCGCTCGTCGTGGTGGCGGGTATCCTCGGGCCCAAGGATCCCGCCGCCGTGCTGGCGCCGATCCTCCCCCACGCCAGTGCGCTGATCCTGACGCGGCCGCGGAGCGCGCGGGCGCTCCCCCCCGGGGAGCTCGCCGCCGCGGCGCGAGGCCTCGGCTACCCGGGGCGCATCACGGAGGCGCCGGGGCTCGAGGCTGCGCTCGCCGGGGTGAAGGAGAGCGGACCGGTCCTGATCACCGGCTCGCTCTACCTGGTCGGCGAGGCGCGGGCGCTCCTCCTCGGCGAGCCCGTCGACCCGCTGCCCACCGCCGACCCGATCGGCGCGACCGCCCAGACGTTGGTCGCGGGCAGCTCCGCACGACCGCCCAACCTGTGAGGCGCCACGACAGGCGCCGCGACAAATGTGGCCCCCCGGGACGGGCTCCGGTAAGATCAGCTGAAGCTCTGATGGAGGTGGGCATGGTACGCGCTCTCGCGATCCTCGTCGCGGCGGTCCTGGTCCTCGTCGCCGCTCCGTCCGAGGGGCGGAAGAAGAAGACCTTCAGCGACGACGGGCAGCTCAAGGTCGCTCCCGCGAAGGGGCCGGTGGTCCACGAGGACGACAGCTCGAAGGAGCGTCCCTACAGCGGCGTCACCCTGAGCGGCGGCGCTCCGCCGGAGATGAAGCTGCCCCCCTCGGGGCTGACGGCGATCACCTGGACCGGCTTCCGGGCCGCGCGCAAGGGCGAGGGCTCCGAGGTCTTCATCCAGCTCACCGGGCCCGTCACCTACACGACCAAGGCCAAGGGACACCACCTCCTGATCACGATGGAGAAGGCGATCGTGCCGCTCCGCAACAACCTGCGGCCGGTGCTGACCCACAACTTCCCGCGCACGCCGGTCTCCAGCTTCCGGCTGCGGCCGCTCTCCGGCGATCGCGTCCAGCTCACGATCTCGCTCCGCCGCAAGGCCCAGCCCAACATCACCGTCTCGAAGCAGGGGCAGTACAGCTTCCTCCTCGTGGCCTTCCCGCCGGTCGCCGCCCGCTGAGCTCGGATGCACGCAGGGCGCCTCCTCGCCGGCGCGCTCGCCGGCGCGCTCGCCGGAGCGCTGCTCTGGCCGTGCGCAGCCGCCGAGGAGCTCACGCTCGAGGCGAGGCGCCTCCTCGTCGAGGGTGAGCGCCTGCGCGCCGAGGGGGAGGTGCACCTCGAGCTGGGGGAGTGCCGCGTCGACGCGAGCGAGCTGCGGCTCGAGCGCGGGCCGCTGATCCTCGCCGAGCAGGCCAGGCTCCGCGCCGGTCGCCTGGAGCTCCGCGCGCCGAGGCTGAGCTGGCGTCCCGGCGGGGCGCTCCGCGTCGAGTGGCCGCGTGGCTGGCCCTGTCGCTGCGCCGAGGACGGGCAACGCGGCGGGGCGGAGGCGCCGCGACCGCTCGTCGAGCTCGGCGCTCGCCGCGCCTGGACCTCCCCCGACGGAGCGCGGCTGCACCTCTCCTGGCCGGCGCTCTGGGTGGGCTCGCGGCGCGTGCTCACGCTCCCCTACCTCGCGCTGCCGCTCCGTCCCGGGGTGAGCGGGCTGCTGCTCCCCGAGCTCGGCTGGAGCGGGCGCGACGGCCTCCGCCTCGAGCAGGGGGTCTACCTGGCGGCGGCGCCCGCGGACCTGCTCCTCGCGGCGGGCTGGATCGAGGGGCGCGGCGCCAGCGGGCGGCTCCGCGCGCGCGTGTGGCGCGATGGCCTCGGCGACGCGAGCCTCGCGCTGGCCGGGCTCGAGGACGGCGAGCGCTGGCGCGGCGCGCTCCGCGGCGAGGCCTCGCTCTCCTCGGGGCGCGGGCTCGCGGCGGCGCTGCGCGCGGATCTGGTCAGCGACGCCGCCTGGCCAGCGCAGCTCGAGCGCGAGCCGGATCGCGTCTTCTCGCCCTACCTGCGCAGCAGGGCCTGGGGCTGGGTCGGCCGCGGGCCCCTCGCGCTCGCGGCCGTCGCCGACCTCTACCAGGAGCTCGCCGCTCCGGCGGTGCGCGCGCAGAGCCTCCACGGCGGGCTCGGGCTCCTCGGCGAGCTCCTGCCGGTCCGCGTGGCCGGCCCGCTCTACCTCCAGGCGAGCGCGGCGCTGCAGGGCTGGCCAGCCTCGGCCGAGGTGGACGGCGGCGTCGCCGAGCTCGCGCTGGCGCCGCGCCTCGGGCTCGCCACCGCGGCCGGCCCCGTCTGGCTCTCGGCCGCGGCGAGCTATCACCACCTGACGCGCTGGACC
>JAKLHH010001007.1 GCA_022710245.1 Myxococcota bacterium | reverse complement strand
TCGCCCCGGCTGCTGGCCCTCACCGGCGCCTGGCTGAGCGGCGCCTGCTCCGCGCTCTGGCTGCCCCCCGTCGCCGCGGCCGTCGCCGGCGGGTCCGGGCTCCTCCTCTGCGCCGCCCTCTACCTGGCCTACGCGCTCCAGCTCGGCTGGATGCTCCGGCAGCTCGGCGGCTTCTCCCGCTGGACCTCCCTCCTCTTCCCGCTCCCCCTCCTCGCCTTCCTCATGATCTACGCGCGCTCGCTCTACCTGGTCCGCGTACGCCGCCGCGTGCGCTGGCGTGGCCGGGAGATCAGCGTCGCGCCGGAGGGCGTCGCAGAGCGCCTGACGCAGCGGCCCCCGCCGCTCGCCGGCAGAGCAGACCACTCATGATCGAGCTCCCGCTCCTCACCACGATCCTCATCGACAGCGCCGCCTGGCTGGTGCTGCACCTCGGCCTCGCCTGGGCCGTGACCCAGCTGCCGGCCTCGGCCTTCTCGCCGCGCGGCTGGCTCTTCCGCGAGCGCGGCTGGGAGCGGGGCGGCGCGCTCTACGAGCGCCTCTTCCGCGTGCACCGCTGGAAGCGCCTCCTCCCCGACGGGGCGGCGCTCTTCCGGCGGGGGTTTCGCAAGAAGCGCCTCCTCTCGCGAGACCCGGCCTACCTGGCGCGCTTCCGGGTCGAGACCTGCCGCGGCGAGCTGGCCCACTGGCTGGTGCTGGCGAGCGCGCCTCTCTTCTTTCTCTGGAACCCCCCGCGGGTCGGGCTGCTGATGATCGGCTACGCCGTCCTCGCCAGCCTGCCCTTCATCGTGGCCCAGCGCTACAACCGCTGCCGCCTGAGCCGGCTGCTGCGAGACCCCACCGTTGCCGGCGGCCCGACGCCAGCTATGCTAGGTGCATGCAGATCCGATCAGCCTCGCCCCTCCTCCTCCTCCTGAGCCTGGGCCTCGCCGGCGCGCCCGCCCACGCCCAGGCGACAGCCCGTCCCGCCACGGGCAGCGTCCTGGTGACGATGACTGGCTTCCGCAGCGACCGGGGCGCGATGCGCATCTCGCTCTTCCGCTCGGCGCAGGGCTATCCGGGCAAGCACACGCTGGCGCTCCGCTCCGGCACCGGGCGCATCCAGGGCGGCGCGGCGAGCTTTCGCTTCGACGGCATCCCGCACGGGACCTACGCGATCAGCGTGCTCCATGATGAGAACGGCAACGGGAAGATGGACACGAACTGGATCGGCATCCCCAAGGAGGGCGGCGGCGCGTCGAACGACGCCAAGGCTCGCTTCGGTCCGCCGAAGTACGAGGACGCGAAGTTCGTGCTCGCCCAGCCGGCGCTCAAGCTGGCGATCAAGATCCGCTACCCCTGAGATCGCGCGCTCAGTTCGAGCAGCAGCGGAACCCCATGTTGCCGAGGACGAGCGAGCGGTTCGCCTTGTTGTCGGCCGTGCAGGTGCTGTAGGTGGGCGTGCCCGTGAACGAGCCGCTGCCCAGGTGGCAGCGCGCCTGCATGTCCGGCGTGTCGGTGACCCCGTTCTGCTTCGCCGCGTCGAGCTCGGCGGCGGTCGCCTCGCGGCAGGCGTCCATCAGCTCGGAGACGTTCCCGATCAGGTCGACCAGCCCCTCGTAGCCCGCGGTGACCGCGGTGCAGCCCGCGAGCGAGCCGACCTCCACCGTGGTCTGCTTGTCGAGGCGGAAGTCGTTGCAGGTCCCCTCGACGTAGGCGGCGCCGTAGGAGTAGGCGAGCTTGCCGCCAGCCGAGCAAGCGCTCACCCACTCGCTCTTGGCGGGATCCGCGAACTCGTCATAGGCGAGCACGCCGCCGCCGATGCGCCCGCAGAGGTGCTTGCCGATCCCCTGGCAGTACGCGTGGGCGTCGCACCAGTGGACGCAGACCTGCGGGTGGTTGTCGCAGCTCGTCTTGCAGACGCTCATCGGCACCTCCCCCTGCCCCTTGATGCAGGCCGCGTCCGGCTCGAAGGAGGTGTTCCAGCTGCACGCGGCTGGCTGGCAGGCCAGGCTCGGCTTGGTGGCGAGCCAGGCCGCGTACTGTGCGCGCGTGACCTCGGTCTTGTCGATCTTGTAGCCGGCGGGCGTCGTCACCATCGCTGCCACGGGGAGGCCGGTCGCTGGCGTGCAGGCGGCCGGCGTCGCGTCCGCGGCCGCGCCCGCCTCGCGCGAGGCAGGCCGTGACTCGCCGCCGCTGCCGCCGTCCGGCGACAGCGCCGCGTGATCGGCCTGGGGCGCGGGGCTCGAGGACGAGCAGGCGGTGAGCACCGCGGCGGGGCCGAGGAGGACGGACAGGACGGACAGACCGAGCAGCTGGACGGACCGCATGAGCACTCCTGTCTGGGCCTGCGGGGGACACGGGTGAGCGGCCCGGGAGGTGCACGCTTTGTTGTGGGCAGGGTCACGCCGCCCGGGTAACATCGTGGCCTCACCAATCCCGACAAGGAGTGCCCGATGCGGCTGCTGACGAGGTCCGACTTCGATGGGCTGGCGTGCGCGGTGCTGCTGGTGGAGGCCGGCGTGGTGGACTCGTACAAGTTCGTCCACCCCAAGGACGTGCAGGACGGGCTGGTCCAGGTCACCAAGGACGATGTCCTCGCCAACATCCCCTACGTGCGTGGTTGCGGCCTCTGGTTCGACCACCACTCGAGCGAGAGCGAGCGGCTGGAGCTGGCCAAGGAGCGCTTCCAGGGTGAGAGCCGGCACGCGCCGAGCTGCGCGCGGGTCATCTACGACTACTACGGCGGCGCCAAGAAGTTCGCCAAGCTGGACGCCTCCGGGCTGATGGCCGGGGTGGACAAGAGCGACAGCGCGGACTTCGCGGTCGAGGACATCGACGACCCCAAGGGCTGGGTGCTCCTCTCCTTCGTGATGGACTCGCGCACCGGCCTCGGCCGCTACCGCGACTACCGCATCTCCAACTACCAGCTGATGGAGGAGATGATCCAGCACTGCCGGACCAAGACCGCCGACGAGATCCTGAAGATCCCCGACGTGCAGGAGCGCGTGAAGCGCTACTTCGAGCAGGAGAAGCCCTTCCGGCAGATGCTCCGCGAGCACTCGCGCAGCGACGGCAACGTGATCATCCTCGACCTGCACGAGGTGGAGGAGATCCTGAGCGGGAACCGCTTCGTCCTCTACACGCTCTACCCGCAGCAGAACATCTCCATCCAGGTGATCCTGGGCAAGGGCAAGCAGAACATGGTCTTCACCTGCGGCCACAGCATCATCAACCGCACCGCGAAGACCGACGTCGGCTCGCTGATGCTGAAGCACGGCGGCGGCGGCCACCGCCAGGTCGGCACCTGCCAGGTCCCCTTCGACGGCTGGGAGCGCGTCCTCGCCGGGCTGATCGCCACGATGAAGGCGGACGGCTAGCCCCCGCCCCTCATGATTGCTCACATCTTCGATGTCCGGCGGCGCGGGGCCCCCGCTCGCGGGGGGCGCTGGTCCTCGCGTCCCTTCGGGACGCTCCGGGATGAGACAGCAGCGCCCTCCCCACCCCTCGCTCACTCGCGGGCGAGCGTCTTGCGGATCACCACCAACGAGGCCGCTCGTTCGGCTCGGGGCGGGGCGCTGGCCCCTGTTATCCGGGTCAAGAAGAAAAAATCCATGAGCTCTTCCGTTCGATCTGGGGGCCTCGGGGGCCGCACGAATCCTCTGCGGTGGGCCAGCGCGGCCTCCGCCTGAGCGTTCGTGC
>JAKLHH010001006.1 GCA_022710245.1 Myxococcota bacterium | reverse complement strand
CGTCGCCGCCGTGGTCCAGTGCATCAGCGCCACGCCCTGCACCAGCCTCGGGCTGTTGTTCCAGCAGAAGCAGGCGCAGCGCGCGAGCCGCGACACCCTCGACCGCTACACCTGCAAGGACGGCAAGAGCAACATCTGGACCGCCACCATCTGCGACCTCGGCCTGCTCTCCTATGACTCCCAATACCCCTAGCCGCACCTCGCGCTCGCCTCGGCGGCTCTCCCTGGCGTCCGCGCTCCTCTGCGCGGTGCTCGGCCTCGCGGTCGCCACTCCGGCGCGCGTCGCCCTCGCCGACGATCACGCCGACAAGATGCTCAACCTGCTGAAGAAGCGCCCGCGCAACAAGACGGCCGAGGCGTGGCTCGAGGAGCGTCGCGAAGCGGCGCGCGAGCTCGGCCGACTGAAGGACAAGCGCGCGGTGCCGATCCTGCTCCAGATCATCACCAAGGAGCGCTTCGACGTGATCCTCGAGATCGCCATCGACGCGCTCGGCGAGATCGGCGACAAGCGCGCCGTCGGGCCGCTGAAGAAGCTCCTCAACGATCCGTCGCTGGACGCCTACGTGAAGGACGCGGTGGCGGGCGCGCTGAAGAAGCTCGGCGAGGAGGGGCCGAAGCCCCCCGTCGAGCCGCCCACCAAGGGGCCGAAGAACCCGAAGAAGCCCGACGAGAACCCCGACGAGGGGCCGGAGACGCGCGAGACGCCGCCGGAGCCGCCGCCCGAGCGTGACCTCGCGACGCGGCTCGCGCGCCTGCACCAGCCCTTCGGTGGCCTGCCCGCGCTCGACCTGCACCTCGCGCCCGACCTGATCGCCAAGCTCGACCGCTGGGACTTCGGCGTCGGCGCCGCGGATCTTCGCTGGGAGAAGGCGGCGGACACCCTGAGCGGCGGCGTGATGCTGGCGAGCCGCATCCGCCGGCAGGTGGAGCGCCGCGCGCTCGGCTACACCCTCGACGGCGCGCTCGGCTTCGGCTTCCGCGCGATGGATCCGCCGCGCTCCGAGGCCTCCTGGAGCCTCACCCACACGCTCAACTTCAACCCCGAGCTTCGCTACTACCCGTTCCAGCGTGACCTGCCGCTGCTCTTCTTCCAGGTCTCGGGAGGGCTCGGCTACGGGCTCGGCGTCGCCTCGCACGCCCTCGGCTACGACAAGCGCGTCTCCTTCGCCGGCACCCTCTCCATCGGCGGCGGGCCCGGCTACGGGCGCATCTATGACATCGGCGCGCGGCTGCGCCTGAGGCGGCTCGCCGCGGTGCTCAAGCGCGCGGGCGTGCTCACCGGCCACATCGACAAGGCGGTCGGTGATCAGCTGATCGCGGCCTGGTACCAGCTGCGCAACCGCGTCGGCAGCTTCTTCCAGCTCGGCTACACCCTCGACATCCTCCACCGCGGTGGGCTGCTCACCAAGGAGACCCTGGATCCTGCGACCACCTACCGCGTCATCCGCGTCCTCGATGACCCGCAGCTCGAGGACCGCCCCGAGGGCATGATGTTCCGCCTGGGCTACGGCTACGGCCGCACGCTGGTGAAGGACGGCGAGGGCGTCGACCTCGGCTTCCTCTACATCACCGGCGAGCACGCCTGGCAGATCGGCACCACGCGCGCCCTCGAGTCGAGCTTGAAGTTCTACTACCAGATGCTGGGCGAGCCGGACACCTACGGGCTGACAGCGCAGATCGCCTTCTCGCAGTACCTCTACAACACCAACCTCGAGGCCCTCGGCGCGCTCTCCGCCACCCTCTCCGGCGGCTTCAACAACCAGCCGGGCGCGACCTTCGATAGTGGCGGCCTCGGCTGGCAGGTGATGGTGGGCGGCGCCTACACGCGCATGTTCACCCGCGCGACGCGCGTCGCCGCGACGCTCCAGCTCGGGATCACCAGCGGCTCGCCGCTGATCCTGATCGGCCTCGAGGCGCGCTACGGGGTCGCCTACGGGGCGATCGCGCCGGCCGAGTAGCTCACGAGCCCTCGGGGGGCGTCGTTCAGGGCTCCCGGCACTGCATGATCGAAACGCCCGGGAAGGCCAGCTGACACTGCAGGTCCGTGGTGCAAGCGCACTTGCCCGTCGGGAGATCGCAGGTGAAACCGCACGACGGAGGCTGGCTCGTCGCCGCGCAGCACTCCGGGCTCGACTTGCACCGCGAGCAGCTGCCGGTCGCCGGGTCGCAGCCCTTCATCGGGGACGAAGCGCAGTCCGCGTCGACCTTGCACATCGTGCAGGTCGCCGTCGGCCCGCAGTACTTGTAGGGCGAGCCGGCGAACACGCAGTCGGCGTCGCTGCTGCACCTGAGGCAGCCGCCGGTGACGGTGTCGCATTTGCCCGTCAACAGCTTCGTGCCCGCGGTGAAACAGTCGGCGTCGGTCTTGCAGAGCTTGCACATGCCAGTCGCGGTGTTGCAGCCGCCCTTGTAGACACCGAACGCCAGCTTCTGGCAGTCCGAGTCCGACGCGCACTGGATGCAGGTCCCCTTCACGCAGTCGCTGTAGAAGATCTTCTCGCAGTCCGCCTTCGACGCGCAGCTGGCGAGCCGACACGTCTTCAGCTTGGTGATCGGGAGGTCGGAGGGCGAGCCGTCCACCCACCATGGGCGCGCGTCGTTCTGCCAGATCGGCGCATCGTTCTGCCAGACGGGCGCGTCCTTGTACCAGATCGGCGCGTCCTTGTACCAGACGGGCCCATCCTTGCGCGGGACCTGGCCGTCGCTCTTGCTGCCGGCGCCAACGCCGATCGCGGAGCGTCCTCCACAGGAGCCGAGCGCGACGAGCGAGAGGAGCATCGTGAGGAGGTGGCGTGCGCGCATGGTCCGCCTCTGCCTGGTCTGCCTCGGAGGATACGCCAGAGAGCGGCCAAGAGACAGACTGTGGCGCTGCCTGGTCACCGGCCGAGGGACAGCCAGGGGACGACTGACTAGCGACGGCGGCGGGCGACGAGCAGCGCGAGCGCGAGGAGCGAGGACATGAGCCCGGAGCCCGAGACCTGTCCGGCGCCCACCTGGCAGCCGCTCGCCTCGGGCGACTCGGGGGCCGCGAGCGTCAGGCCCGTGCCCGCGTCGAGCGCGGACTGGGCCTCGCGGATCCAGGTGAGGAACACGTCGACGCGGATGTCGTTCCCCTCCTGCCCGCAGGTCCCGCCCTTGGTCGAGTGGATCCCGATCAGGAGGTCGCCGTCCTCGCGCGCCGCGAAGGTCGGCCCGCCCGAGTCGCCGTCACAGACGTTGCCCTTCGCCTCCGTGGCGCCGAGGACCGTGAAGATCTGCGGCTCGACGAAGGCGATGGTGTTGGCGGCGCGGCGGCGAACGCCGAAGGCCTTGCTGCCCTCCTCCGGGATCCCGTAGCCGACCAGCTCCACGCCCTCTCCGCTCGCCGGAGCGCTGGCGGCCAGGCGGGCCGGCTCCACGTCGAGCGCGCTCGCGAGGTGAACGATGGCGAGGTCCGCGTGGTTGCCGCCGGCGTAGCTCGGGTGCACCGCGACCCGGTCCGCGGCGACGCGAGCACCAGCGAGGCCCGAGGGGAAGAACTCGACGTGTGCGGCGACCACGCCGCTCGCGTCCACCACGCAGTGGGCGGCGGTGATCAGCGCGCGAGGCCCGATCGCGGTGGCGGTGCAGGCGCGAGACCCCATCAGCACGCCGACCGCGGGGTGGAGGGCGTCGGGCTCGCCATTGACGATGGCCTCCT
>JAKLHH010001005.1 GCA_022710245.1 Myxococcota bacterium | reverse complement strand
CCGACCAGCGAGAGGCAGGCGAGCGGGCGACGCAGGGCAGCAGGCGAGCTGATAGGCAAGTCCATAGGTTCGCTCCTTCTGGCGACACTACGGACGAGGGTCCTGGGTGGGCGGAGTTTCTTTGGGGGCGGGGCAACGCGGCTCCCGGCGACGGCGACGCATTCGCCGGTCACGAAACCTCAGCGCTTTTCGTCGACGGCGCTCTTCGTCGACGGATCGGGAGCGCCTCGTCGAGGACCCGCGCGGACGCCTGCGCTGACGTATCGTCGACCTTCGTCGCGAGGGTCGGAGCTACGTCAGCGGCAGCGTCTCTCTCGAGGGCTCCCGGCGACGGCGCATTCGCCGGTCACGAAACCTGCCCCGGCGCCGCCGTCCTGCGGAGCGAGCGCATCCAAAAAAGACCGCCCCGTGATGGTTCGCACAACACGGCCGTCGCCGCATCCGCTATCGTCCCGGCATGGTGCGCGCCTGGCTCCTCCCCTGGCTCGGGCTCCTCGCCGGCTGCGGCGTGGGCTGGGGAAGCCTCGAGGTCACGCTGGAGAACCTGCAGGGGAGCGGCGCGCTCTCGCTGCAGGTGAAGCTCACGCAGGGAGAGAGCCGCTCCTCCCTCGAGCTCCCGGACGACCAGCTGCAGGGAGCTCGCTTCACCGTCGAGGGCGTCATCGCGCGCGCGACGGACCTCGAGGTGGTCGTGCTGCGCGGCGGGCAGCGCTCGCAGGCCGGCTCGCTCGGCGGGGTGAGCGTGGAGGCCGGCCGCGTCACCGCGGTGACCGTGCACCTCTCGGCGGCCCCGGTCACCGGCTGCGACGCCAGCACGCCCCGCCAGGCGGGGGACGGCTGCTGCCCGCCGGGCGCTTCCCACGCCGAGGACGCGGACTGCTGTCTGCCCGGAACCCTCGAGACCCGCACCCTGGCGAGCCCCGGCAAGGCCCCCGCGGTGGTCGCCGGGAAGCCCGGCGAGCTGGTCGCTGCCTACCTGCACGAGGACCGCCTGCACGGGGTCGAGCCGCCCGCCGCCTCGTCGCCCATCGACACCCTGAGCCAGGTCTGGGGCACGCCGTCGCTGGCGCTGAAGCCAGACGGCACCGTGCTCGTCGCCTACCTCGACAAACCCGCGCGCGCGGTACGGCTGGCGAGCGGCCGCGGCCAGAGCTGGACGCAGCAGGTGATCGCCGAGGGGGTCGCGGTCACCTCGATCCCCTTCGTCCCTCACCTCGCCTTGGACACCCAGGGCGAGGTGCACCTCGCCTACCTCGAGGGGCTGCCGCCCCGCACCCCGCGCTACGCGACCAGCAAGGACGGCTGGACGCTCCGCACCCTGGCGCTTCGCAGCGACCTCGCTGGCGACAAGCTGGCCATGGCGGTGGGCAGAGAGGTGCACTTCTGCCACTACCCCGAGGGGAACCGCTGGCTGGAGTACGCGCGGCTCGACGCCGCCGGCCTGCACACGACCGCGCTCCAGATCAAGCCGCAGAACGATCTCCTCACCTGCGTCATCACCGTCGACGAGGACGAGCGGCCGCACCTCCTCTACTCGCTTTACACGACCTACAGCAGCGTCTATGGCACCCTCGACGCGGGCGGCGCCTGGCGCTTCAGCGACCTCAACAAGATCAGCCTGCCGCACGGCGTCCGCGCCCGCGGCGGCACGCTCCACGTGCTGGGCGCGAGCGGCGTGAGCGAGCTGCGCTACCTCTGGCGGCCCCTGGCGGGCGTCGACTGGGGGACGCAGAAGCTGATCAGCAACACCTACCTGCCAGTCGTCTTCGACGTGGACGCGGGCGGACAGGCGCACTTCGTCCACGTCAGCTCGCAGAGCGCCGAGGGAGACCTCCTGCACCTCAGCTTCTGTCCGGCTCGCTGACCGAGCCTCCGGGGGGGATCGCGCCACGCCGCACGCCCCTCACCCCTCGAGGGAGACGTTGGTCCTGAAGTATCTGCGACCCTCGCGACGAAGGTCGACGAACCTTCAGCGCCGAGGAGGCGCCCGCGCTGGTCCTCGACGAGCGGCTCCGACCCCGTCGACGAGAAGCGTTGAGGTTTCGTGAGCGGCGAGTGAGTCGCCGTGGCGGGGAGCCCTCGAGGGAGACGTTGGTCCTGAAGTATCTGCGACCCTCGCGACGAAGGTCGACGAACCTTCAGCGCCGAGGAGGCGCCCGCGCTGGTCCTCGACGAGAGGCTCCGACCCTGTCGACGAGAAGCGTTGAGGTTTCGTGAGCGGCGAGTGAGTCGCCGGGGCGGGGAGCCCCGGCTCCGAGGAAAAAAAAGCTCGCCCAGCCGGCGTCCCCCTCCGTATTGTCAGTGAGGCCGCCGACCGATCATGTCGCTCCTCCTCGAAGACCGCGCGCTCCTCGACGGCTTCCGCCAGGGGCGCCGCGACGCGCTGCAGCGGGTCTACGACCACTACGTGGACCACGTGGCGGCGTTTCTGCGCGGGGGCTTCTCCTTCTCCAGCAAGGGCGAGGGCTACACCTTCAAGGGCTGCCGCGCGCCGAGCGATCTTCAGGACATGCTGCAGGAGACCTTCTGCCGCGCGTTCGCGCCCGAGGCGCGGCTCGCCTACGACGGGATCCACCCCTACCAGAGCTATCTCCTGACCATCGCGCGCAACCTGACCATCGACCGCTTCCGCCGCCAGGTGCGCGAGGTCTACGAGCCCGCCGGGCGTGGGAGCGACGAGGGGCCGGGAGGTGGCACGCCCGGGGGAGAGGCCGAGCCGGGGGGGCACACGCCGGAGGCGCAGCTCCTGGGCCGCGAGGTGGCCGGCCTCGTGCGGGCCTTCCACGAGTCACTCTCGGCGGAGGAGCGAGAGGTCCTGCGCGTCTACTTCGAGGACGAGGAGGGGCAGCGCCAGGCGGCGGTGAAGCTCGGGCTCACGCGCCACCAGCTGCGCAAGTCGATCGCCGTGCTGCGCAAGCGCCTGCAGGTCAGGCTGGTGCGCGCGGGCTACCTGACCTCCACCACGAGCGCGGAGCAGCGGAGCGCGGTCCTGCTGCTGCTGGCCGCGCTCACCCTGCGCTGAGGAGAGCAGATGACGGTCTCCGCCCAGCCTGCCCGCGGCCCCGACCACCGGCGGGCCCTCACGCGCCTGGAGCGCGCGGCCCTCGGGCGCGCCTCGGAGCGGGAGCTGGCCTCGCTCGGCCAGCACCTGCGCGGCTGCGCCTCGTGCCGCGCCGCCTTCGATCGACGGGTCGCCGTCGACCACGAGCTCGCCCGCCTCGGCGGCGCCTCGCCGGCGCTGGTGCCCCTGGAGCGCGAGCTCGGTCGCGCGGCCGTGCTCGAGGCTGTCGGCGCGGCGCCCGCGGCCCCCGCCTGGCGGCTGCGCCTCTGGGTCGCGCTGGCGGTGACGGCGCTGGCGCTCCTCGCGCTGCTCCCGCTCCTCTCCCGCCTCGCCACTCCGCCGGGGCCGGGGCCGGGGCGTGACGACCTCACGGCGCGCGGCGCGCCCACCGCCTCCCTGCGCCTCTTCTGTGTCGACCCCGCGCTGCAGCAGTTCCGGCCGGCGCGGCTCGAGGGTGGGGCGGCGAGCTGCGCCCTGCGCGAGAGCCTGAAGATCGCCTACCTGACGAGCTCGCGCACGCACCGCTACCTCTCGGTGCTGGCGCTCGACAGCGCTCTCACGATCAAGTGGTACTACCCGGGGCCGGGCGCGGTCGCGGGCGTGCCGATCCGCAGCGGGCGCG
>JAKLHH010001004.1 GCA_022710245.1 Myxococcota bacterium | reverse complement strand
CTGTCACCCCTGGCCCGGGCAGCGCCTGCGCGTGACCACCCGAAGCAAGAGCCGGATGCGGTAATGCCGCACGTCCGGATCCGTGGAGGGGGTGATCAGCGATGGTCATTCCTACTCCGACTCCTGCCCGCTCCACCAGCCAAGCCGCAAACGAGCGGGACCGAGCCCGTCCGCAACTGGCACGGCCCGTGCTGTCCGTGGAGCCATCGAGAGAGGAGCGACCCAGATGCGGAGTGTCCCCCGAACCCTGGCCCTGCTCGCGCTGCTCAGCGGGTGCGCCGACGACGCAAGGGATGAGGGTCTCCCCGCCGACGGCGACGTGGCCCCCGACGCCGGCAGCGTATCGCCCGACGCCGGCAGCGTACCGCCCGACGCCAGCGGCGCCGTCTCCTACCAGACGATCAGCCCGCCGGCGCTGCCGGCCTCCACGCCGCTCTCCAACCCGGGGATCGGGCTGGAGCAGGCGGCCAAGCTGCTCAATCCGTCGGGGACGCTGACCATGAATGCCTCCGTGGGCGGCATCGCGACTGTCCGCTACCTCCGCTTCCAGTGGTCCCTCGTCGAGCGCGACGGCGACAACCAGTGGAGCTGGGCCCCCGTCGACGCCGCGATCAACGCTGCGGCCGCGGAGGGGAAGCAGACGGCGCTCTCACTGATGGGGCACGCGCCGGTGCTCGGCGGAGGCTACACGCAGGCCATCCCGGCCTGGTACATGGCCGCCGCGGAGGCCGCGGGGCCTCGCTGCACCGGCGTGGGGAACGGCGCCGGCTCGCCGACGGGCTGCACCTACTACCGGACGGACTACCGGCTCGCGTGCGGCGCGGGCCAGACCTGCGCCGACCTCTGGACATTCAACCACAACGACCCCGGCTACGTGGCGCAGCAGATCGAGCTGATCGAGGCGCTGCGCGCCCGCTACGACACCCCCGCGTGGGCCGGCAAGATCGCCTACGTCGACGTGCGCGGCGGCATCGGCTCCTGGACAGAGAGTCACGTCGACGGCGTCTACCTGACGGGGACGCAGCTGCAGTGGCCGATGCCCACCTACGCGGTGAAGACCGCGGTGGCCGACGCCTACCTCAAGTTCACGCACCTGCCGATCATCGCCAACATGCGCAACGGAGGGACGGCTCAGGCCGCGCCTCTGGAGAGCATGTGGGTCTACCTCTGCGAGCAGGCAGAGAAGCAGAAGAAGGTCGTCGGCTGGCGGACCGACGGCATCGACTGCACGCGCTGGCTGACCGATCCGGTGTTCACCGCCCACCCGGCGGTGGAGCGCTGCTGGAGGCTCGGCCCCGTCCACGGCGAGCTGTGCGGCGACAACAGCGACACGGCCCCGGAGAACGACTCGTGGGCCGCGGGGACCAAGGGCTACTTCGCCCTCAACCGGCGCATGGCCGCCTGGCACTTCTCGGGCTGGAACAACAAGTACGTCTCCTACCCGGGGAACGCCGCGACCTACGGCGACGCCGTCGACGAGTGGCGCGCGCTCGGCGGCTACCGCCTCTCCATCGCGGGCGGCTCCATCCCGTCGAAGGCCAGGGTCGGCACGCCCTTCTCGGTCAGCGTCGAGCTCCAGAACACCGGTGTCGCTCCGGTCTACCGTCGGTACTACACGCTCGCCGCCCGCCTCCACCCGCAGACCGGTGGGAGCGACGTCATCCTCCCGCTCTCGGGTGACCTGCCCTCCGTGGTCCCCGGCGAGGGCGTCGTGACGTTCTCCACCTCGGGGCGAACCGCCTCGACGGCGGGCACCTATGACGTCTCCGTCGGCGTGGTGCAGGACGCGGCGTACACCCGGGTGCTCCCGCTCAAGCTCGCGCAGGTCGCGAGCAGCTGCGAGACGGTGGACGGGACTTACTGGTGCAAGGTCGGCCAGCTGGTCGTCGGGAACTGAGCGCCGCGGGCGGGCGCCGATCAGGGAGCGCTGCAGCGCTCGGGCTCCGCCTCCGCCGTCGTCGCTGCGCGCGCCCGGGGTCAAGGCAGGAGACCGAAGCCATGTCGACTGACAGCGATCGGCAGGGGATCTGAGACTGGTCTGCGCGAGGGCGATGCAAGATAATCGACACCTCCCATGCGCGCACTCGCTCTCCCCGCGGCCGTGATCCTGATGGCAGCAGTGAACCTCGGTTGCACCCGAGTAGGCTTCCAGGGCTCGACCTCGACGGCCGCGACGACCACCCGCGCGGCCTCGCCCTCGACGCGCAGGGCCGGATCGTCATCTGCGGCTGGATCGACAGCGGCGGCACCATGGCCACGATGGACTCCTTCGTCGCGCGCGTCCTCCCCTGAGCCGGCTATCCTCCGTTCGCTCGTGCGCTTGTTGGTCGTGAAGACATCGCGCGCTTCCGGAGATGCTCGCTGACGACGTGAAAGAGCAGGTTCGCTGCGTCGGTGCCGTGCAGGGACAGGGTTGGGCGAAGGCGCGAAGGGCGAGACCGGTCAGGGCGCGAGCTTGCTCAGCGCGTGCTCGGCGGCCGCCGTGGCCAGGCTCTGGCCGAGCCCGATCTGGGCGCGGACGCGGATGTCGTCGCGGGTCATCACCTGGCTGGCCGCGACCAGAGCGCGCTGCGTCTGCCGGTCGCCCTCTGGGCTCGCCACCGGCGCGAGGTAGCGGGTGAACTGGCCGCGGTTGCCGGCCAGCGCCAGGTTCGCGCTGACGTCGATCTTGTGGCTGTTCATCACCTGGCTGAGCACGACGAGCGCGGACTGCGACTGCCGCACGCGCGCGAGCGGCTCGTCGCTCGCCGCGAAGACCGCGTCCGCCATCCCGCCCTGGTTCGCCGGCTCGCGGAGGAAGCCCGTCACGCCGCGGACGAAGCTGCTCACCTCGTCGGCCGTCGCGCGCCCCAGCCGCTCGAGGAGCCGCGCCGCGAGGGGCCGGCGGGTACCCGGCGTCGTGTAGTCGCTGTGGATCGCCGCGGCCAGCGCCGTGGCGACGCTCCGCCCGTCCTGCTCGCCCGGCGCCTCGAGGCGCGCGGCCAGCGCGTCGGCCGCCTGCCGCAGATCCTGCCGCAGGAACACCCGCAGCGGCGACACCGGCTGCAGGAGCTGCCAGGCCTTGCGCGCCTGGCGCACCTTCCCGGAGAGCAGCCTGAGCCCGGAGAGCCCCACCGCGTCGCCGCTATCCCAGCGTCGCTCGATGGTCTCCGCGCTCAGCACCGACACGCGGCCGCTCAGCGCACCGACGCGCGGCCGCACGTGGAGCGTGCGGTCCTTCGCGGAGAGCTCCACCTCGCGCTGCCCGAGGGCGCGCGGCTCGATGGCGACACGATCGAAGAGCCGGATCGGCGCGCCGGCCAGCGCGGTGTCGAGCTTGCCCAGGAAGGGCGTGCCGAAGCGGTTGCGCGCCTCACCGCCGACGCGCGCCAGGTCCGCAGCGCCAGCGACCTGGTGGGCCTGCTGCAGGAGCGCCCGGGCCTCGCCAGGCGTCCTGCCCCAGATCTCGACGGTGTAGGGGCCGCGGCCGAGGACGGTCGGCTGATCCGCCGCGGCCGGACGAGCCGTGGCGAGCTGGCAGAACAGCACGGCGAGTGGCAAGAGCGTCAGGGGGCGTGTCATCGGGTCTCTCCCGCGCGCCAGCGGGAGCAAGAGGCGCGCCACGCCGGGACTCAGCTGCTCTCGCTGGATTCACCGAGGTGAAGCCCTGTGATGGTCACCAGGCTATCCGGTCAGCGCTACGGGATC
>JAKLHH010001003.1 GCA_022710245.1 Myxococcota bacterium | reverse complement strand
GAGCCGAAGCGCCTGCTCCTCCCCGGCGCACCTCTCTCGCGCGGGAGCCGTCTGCGCTGAGCCGCGTCGCGGGAAGAATACGCGGCAACCACGCTGAGGCGCAGCACTCGCGACCGGCGCCGGAGCGCCAGCGCACGAAAAACCAGCTCCTCGAGGGAGGGGGCGAGGCCGCGGCGAAGCCGCTGGCCCGGGCGGTGACGTCACCGCGGATTCGCCGAGCGTTGATCGCCGGGGTGAGCGTCGATCGCGCGGTCGGGCAGCGCCTCGCAGGAGCTTGATGGGGAGAGGGCCGGGTGGACAGCACCTCGCGGGCCGATTCGCCGAGCGTTCGTCGCCGGGGCGATGCCAGCGCTCCTGGCGCTCGCCGATGCTCCTGCGAGGCCCTGCCCGACCGCGACCACGCACGAGCGGACCTTCGATGCAGAAGACTCGGTCGTGGTCGGTGCGCGAGGTGAAGGAAGCTCAGCGGGCCGGTGCGATTCGATTCAGAGGGCCGGTGCAGGCGTGGCCGTCCCCGCGAGGAGCGAGCGCCCCCGCAGCAGCCGGCGCTCCAGCCCCGCCAGGTGGCGCAGCACCGAGAGCGCCTCCGCCGGCTCGGGCGCTGGCGCGCGGCGCGTGAGCCCCGACGGCGGGCGGCGCGCGATGGCGACCGCCTGCTCGTCCGCCGTGAGGACCTGCAGCCCGGCCGCGACGAGGACCATGGAGAGGGTGCGCCGGGTGAAGGTGTGGTTGTGCGGGAGCTGCAGGAAGCGGAGCAGGTCGCCGCCGTAGCCCTCCTCGATCGCGCGCACGCCGGGCACCAGCACCAGGAGGAGCCCTCCCGGCCGCACCAGCTCCAGGACCTCGGCGAGCTCGCGGTCGAGATCGCCGAAGTGCTCGAGCACGTGGAGCAGCAGCACGAGGTCCGCCGGCTCGCCGCGGTGCTCCAGGAGCGCGCCGGCGCCGCCGCGCACGAGGTCGAGGCCGAGCGCCTGGCCGGGCCCGAGGAAGTCGCCGCCGAGATCGCAGCCGGCCACGCGCTTGCCGGCCCGCGCGAAGGGGACCAGGTTGCCCCCGGTGCCGCAGCCGACCTCGTAGACGGTCGAGACCGCGCCGAGGAGCGGGCCGAGGCAGGCGACCAGCCGCTCCCCTCGCGCGAGCTGCTGCTTGAAGGCCCCCGCCTCGCGAGCCCCCGGCGCGGCGCACTCGGCGGGCGCGAAGAGGTCCTGGAAGTCGCTGCGGTAGAAGCGCTCGGCGCCGGCGGGCGTGAAGCGTGGCGAGGTGCGGAGCAGGCCGCAGCGCGCGCAGAGCCGCGTCGTCAGGGGGAGGCCCCAGCGATCGATCTGCGCGAGCACTGGCCCGTCCTCCGCGCCGCACCAGCACGGCACCTCCTCCAGCTCGTACTCCCCGGCGAGCAGCCGCCGGCGGACGCGGTCGCGGACCGCGCGCTGGGCGGTGTCGAGGATCAGGGCGGGAGCGGCATCGAGCGCGAGGCGTGGGCTGAGCGTCATGCGCAAGGGTTGAGCAACCCGCGTACCAGCTCACCACCACGGCACTTCGCGGCCTTGGACGGGACGCAGCCACCAGAGCGCCAGGCCTTTGACGCCCGTTGACGTTCCCGGCCTCCAGCGCCTCAGAACCGGAAGGCGCCGCCCAGCGAGGCGAAGAAGAACGCGAGGTCCCGCCGCAGCGCATAGCCCGAGACAGGCGCGGCCGCCCCGCCGACGCAGTAGGACCACCCGACGTTCAGCGTGACGCGCTCGGACTCGTAGCCGACGGAGCCAGCGAAGCCGAAGAGGTCGGCCGGGCTGGTGAGGAAGTTGTCGTGCTCGGGGCAGATCTGTCCGTCGCACGCCCGCGCCAGCGACGAGAGGTTGGTGAAGAACCCGAGGCGGAGGGGCAGCCAGCGGAGCAGGTAGTACTCGCCGCCGGCGTTGACCTGCGCGATCAGGCGCTTCTTCATGCGCAGCGAGGTGGCGGCGGCGGGGTCGCTCGCGTCCTCGAAGATCGGGTAGTCGCCGACGGGGCCGTAGACGGAGACGTCGAGCGCGACCCCGTAGCGCCGCGCGCGCCCGAAGGCCGCGCCGAGGGTCGCCTTCCAGGGCTGGCGATCGCGGAAGCGCACGTCGGTCAGCGAGCTGGTCGCGAGCGAGTACTTGCCCGAGCTGTCGCGCGGCGTCCAGAAGCGCTCGAGCTCGCCGCGGCCGTGGAGCTCCAGCGAGGGCGTGCGGAAGGAGGCGCCGAGCCGCAGGCGCTCGCCCAGCCGCACCACGGCGCCGACGACGCCGAGCAGCCCGAAGTGGCGGAGGCGCACGTCGAGGCGGTCGACCTCGCCGACCCGCGCGACCTCCACGCCGCCGAGGTAGCTGTGGTCCAGCGCCAGGGTCTGCGACTGGTAGAGCCCGGAGCGGTAGGTGACGAAGAGCGACGCGCCGACGCTGAGCCAGCGCGCCACCTTCCAGGCAGCCGCGAGCCCGATCCAGAGCGTGTCGTCCTCGGCGACGGTGGTCGAGAAGGTGTCGAGCGCCGCCGTCTGGTCACCGCCGAGGGCTCGCTCGGGGGCGCGCAGGGCGATGCGCTGCCGGGAGACCTCCGCCTGCGGCGTGACCAGCGCCAGCCCGAGCTGGACGCGCCCGCGGCCGAGCTCGTCGCCGCGACGGACGCGCTGGATCCAGGCGGCCGCCGTCGGGTAGCTGACGAAGCTGCGGTTGTCCGACTGGAAGTCGAGGTCCGCGATGGAGTACGACTGCGAGGCGTAGCCATAGACCGAGCCGAAGAGGCTGAGGCTCGAGTGGGGCGCCTCGGCGAGGCCCGCCGGGTTGTAGTAGACGCCGGCCGAGTCGTCGCTGATCGCGGTGAACGCGCCCCCGAGCCCGGTCGCACGATCGCCGATCAGGATGGTCTGGTAGTGGTTGTCGTCGGCCAGCGCGCGCGCGGGCGCGAGGCAGAGGAGGAGGCCGAGCAGGGCGAGGGTGCGAGCGCTGGACCTCCGCCGCGCAGGTCTAAATGAACGAGCGTGATTCTCGATCGACGAGGAGCAGGGAAGCTGGAATGAGGCGGCGCGTGGGGCGCCGCGGGAGGGGCAAGGGCCCCGCCCCGAGCCGAACGAGCGGGCTCTCTGGTGGTGGTCCGCACCGAGGTCGCCCGCGAGTGAGCGAGGGGTGGGGAGGGGCCCGCGAGCGGGGGTCCCCGCGCGCCGCCGGACGTCGAAGTGTTCGAGAATCGTGATCGCTGATCTAGTGGAGATCAACGCCGCCTCCCACCGCCACGATCAGCGAGAACTCGCTCAGGCTGACCGGATAGGTCTCCTGGCGAAGCCCGGCGCCCTCCCAGAGCGCGCGCTGCCCGAGCAGGCTGCCGCTGCCGAGCTGCGTCTGCACGGTGAGCGAGTAGGAGCTCCGCGCGGTGAGGTACGACGCACCCGCGGTGAAGCCGATCCCGTTGACCTGCTCGCCGCTCTGCTCCGAGGAGCGCGTGGAGAAGTTGGTGAAGAAGCCGAGCCGCAGCGCGACGTGCGAGCCGAGGAGCGCCTCCCCGCCCACGCTGACGTTGGCTATTGGCCGCCGGGCGAGCGTGGGGATGGGCTGACCGACGAGCGCCGGGTGGGAGTAGTAGGCGTAGGCGTCCTCGCCCGCGTGGACGCGGACGTCGGCGGAGACCGTGTAGCGCTCGCGGAAGGTGTAGGCCGCGCCCAGCGAGACCTGCAGCGGCA
>JAKLHH010001002.1 GCA_022710245.1 Myxococcota bacterium | reverse complement strand
GCGGGACGAGCTCTGCGGGCTCGGGCTCTCCTTCTGCTCTCCGCCCCTGGAGATGCGGCATGCCAGGCGGGCAGCCTGACCCAAGGCGCGGGGCTGGCGTTTTTCCGCTGATGGCATAGAGTCTCTGCCCGGGGCGCCCGCTGTCATCCCGGAGCGTCGCGCAGCGACGCACGGTCGGGCGCCTCCCCAGGCGGAGGACGCTTGCCGCGAAGGCACACGAGTTGGTTCGCTCTGCTGCTGGTCGGGCTGGCGCTCGTCGTGAGCCCGCGTGCGCACGCGGCCTTCCTCAGCATCAACGGCCTCTCGCGCTCCGACCTCGGCCGGCACAAGATCTCGGTCGCGCTGGTGAAGGTGAAGGACCTCACCATCACCTGGCGGACCAGCTACGCCACCTCCGGACACCTCACCCTCGAGCTCGAGGACGTCATGCACGGCCCTCGACCCGCCGGGGCCGGCCTGACGCGCGTGCCCTACATGAACGGGGTCGGCTACAACTCGGCCTGGCCCGACCTCGGGACGACCCCCGTCGGGGCCACGCTGGTGATGGCCTGGCGCAATGGACATCCGTGCGGTGAAGGCTCGGCGGTGCACCTGGGCGAGCGCTTCAGCCTCCCGCTCGCGGTCACCGGCCCCGCCGACCCGCGGGCTGCTGCCGTGAAGGCGATCCTCGGGCTCGTCTCCATCAAGGACGACGTGGCGCGCCTGAAGAAGCTCAACCAGGCCTACGCCGAGGGCCAGAATCCGTACCTGGTCCTCTTCGCGGACGCGGCGCTCTGGGGGCTCAAGCCTCGGCACCGGCACTCCGCCCATCGCTACGCGCGTCTCCTCGGGATCGTCACCGGCAGCCCCGGCGCGGACGAGGAGCTCGGCTGGCCGCTGCTGAAGGAGCTCACCCACTTCCCGCCCATCCGCGAGCGCGAAGCCTACGACATCTGGATCAAGGGGACACGCGGCCCTGGGCCCGACGGGACCTGGCCAGGCTTCCTGGACTTCAGGCGGCTCGTGCAACAGCGGATGCGGGCCTTCGCCGCGAATCCCAAGGCGCCAGTCGACGTGCGCCGCTGGGCCCTTGCGGCGCTCGCGGTGCCGCCGGCCTTTGTCGGCGCGCCGCGCGATAAGATCGACGTCCGCTCGCTCACCACCATCACGGAGCGGCTGCGCGACCCGGTGGTGGAGGTGCGCCGTGACGCGGTCCGCGCGCTGCTGAACGTGGCCTCCCTCACGCGCGCCAGCGATCCCGCCACCTCCAGGCGGCTCGCGGCGCTGGTCCGCCAGGCTCAGCGGCGCGAGACGGATCCTGAGGAGCGGGCCAACATCCAGCTGCGCCTCGAGGAGATCCAGGCCCCGCCTTCCCAGGACTGATCGCTCTGCGGGAGCAGCTCAGCCCGCAGGCTGGAGCCTGGAGAGCCACAGCCGCTCGAGCGCGCGGAGCATCTGGCGCAGTCCCTCGGGGGGACGGATGTCGCGACCGTGCACGGTCTCGGGGAAGAGCACACCGTAGAGGCGCTCGTACCGTCGCTGCACCCTGCCCTGCAGACAGACCGTGTCCTCACCGAGCCGCAGCTCGAGGTCGAGGCGATGGCCGACGTCGAGCGGCGGAGCCTCCTCCGCGAGCTCGATGCCGATCCCGCAGAGGCTGAGGTCCAGCGGCTGGGCGAGGTAGACGGCGGCGCCGATGCGCGCGGCGACCGCGAGCCCGCTCGCCGGGACGACCGGGACGCGGAAGCTCTGCCGCGCCTCGGTCCAGGAGACGAGCGCCGGCAGGGCCAGCACGAGCTGCTCGGGATAGGGAGGGCGCGGTGGACGCCGTCCGGCGACCGGCGCGATGAAGATGCACGAGCGGTCCTGCTCGCCGTAGGACACGCAGCACATCAGGCCTGGCTCCGTCGCCCGCGGCGGGGTGCTGAAGAGGTCGAAGGCCACCCCCTCGTCGGTCACCTCGGCGAAGCGGCACTGCAGGACGTAGCCCTCGAGCGGCGCCACGATCAGCGCGGGCGCACAGCGAAAGCAGCACTCCCTCAGGCGAGCCTTGACCGCCCGGTCCTGCCTGGCTCCGGCTGGACGGTCGGCTGGTTTCATCGTCTACCTCCGCAGTCGCGTGGGCGATTGTGGCACAAGGCTACCACAAAATGAGGCCACTGCGGGCGGGCACCGGGCCTGACCCCACTGCGGGGTCAGGCGGGCAGCCGCTTGGCGAGCATCGCCGTGGCCCGCGCGCGCCAGTGCGCGGCGTCGAAGCCCACCAGCCCGAGCTCCCAGGCGAGCTGCTCGTTCACCGCGTCGCCAGGAGCGTTCCCGTGGTGTGCCGCCAGCGCCTCGTCCACCAGCACCCCCGCGAGCAGGAGCGCGGTGGCGACCTGGGGGCCGCCCGCCGCCGGCCGCGAGAGCCGCTCGGGCGAGTGGTGGCAGGCGACGGCATCGATGATGTCGTAGGGCAGGCCCCAGAGCCCGAGCAGGTAGGCGCCGATCTCGGCGTGGGTGACCTCGCCCTGGCGCCGCTCGACGACGTGCAGGGGCTCGCCCGTGCGTCGCGACTCCGCCAGCGCCGCCTCCAGGCGGTCCGGGAGCCGCCCGAGGAGGATCAGCTGTCCCATGTCGTGGAGGACGCCGGCGAGGAACGCGTCCTCGGCGAGGCGCCGGTCGGGGCCAGCCAGCTCCGCGGCCAGCTCACCGACGAGGAGCGAGCGCTCGAAGAGCGCGTCGAGGGACCACCCCGGAGGCTCGCGGCCCTTGAAGGCCTGGAAGACCTCGGCGGCGAGGACGAGGAACTTGATCCGACGCAGGCCGATCCGCGCCACCGCCGCGCGGACGGTGGTGATCCGTTGCACCGGCGCCAGGAACGCGCTGTTCACCACGTGGAGCACCTTCGCGGTGAGCGCGAGGTCCCGCTCCACGATCGCGGCCACCTCGTCGACGGAGGCGTCCTCATCCGTCAGCCGCTCGGTGAGCTCCACGTAGACCGCCGGGCGCGAGGGCAGCTCGAGCACCCCGCCCAGCACGCGCCGCATCGCCGGATCTCCCATCACCTGCTGGACCCGTATGGCGCGCTCGAGGGCGCCGAGCAGGGTCTCGCGGCTGCAGGGCTTGGCGATGAACTGGTGCGAGATCGCGAGCGCGCGGAGCGCGGTCTCCTCGTCGAGGTGGCCAGAGATGGCGATCCGGATCATCTCCGGGCGGACAGCGTGAGCGCGCCGCAGCAGCGTCAGGCCATCGAGGCCGGGCATGCGCATGTCCGTGAGGAGCACGTCGAAGGGCGTCTGCACCAGCTCGTCGAGCGCCCGCTCTCCGCTCTCGACGAAGACCATCTCCCAGTCGGAGGCCTCCGCGAAGAGCAGCCGCCGTATCCCCCGAAGCACGAGCGGCTCGTCATCCACGACCAGGAGGCGCCGCTGGGACGCGGCGCCGGACGTCTGGCTAGCCAAGAGCTGCCTCCTCGCTGGCTGCCGGCCGAGCGGCCTCGTCGACAGGCAGCAGCATGATGAAGGTGGTCCCCTCTCCCGCCCGGGTCTCGAAGGTCAGCTGCCCCCCGTGCTGGTTGACCACGACGGAGTGAGCGATCGCGAGTCCCTGGCCCGTCCCCTTGCCCAGCGGCTTGGTGGTGAAGAACGGCTCGAAGATGCGGGACCGGATCGCCTCGGGCACGCCCGGTCCGGTGTCGCCGATCCGCACCTCGGCCCACGGTCCGCGCCGCCC
>JAKLHH010001001.1 GCA_022710245.1 Myxococcota bacterium | reverse complement strand
ACTCCCACCAAGGAGACCAACTGCGCCGACGGCATCGACAATGACGGCGACGGCCTGGTGGACTGCAAGGACTCCGACTGCCCGGCCTGCAGCACGCCGGCTCCCTGCCCGGCGGGGCAGGAGTGCTGCGACGGCATCGACAACAACGGCGACGGTCGCATCGACGAGGGGAACGTCTGCGGCACGCTGCCGGCCACCGAGCCCTGCCCGCCAGGCGCGGTGCAGTCCTGCGACTGCTACTGCGGCGTGCACCGCCGCTGCAAGGCCGACGGCACCTGGGGCCCCTGCCGCGTCGACGGGAACTGCCAGGTGGCGCAGGTCATCTCGCAGAGCGCGTGCGGCGCCGGGTCGGTCTGCGACTTCGGCAAGTGCGTCCCCAACTTCGGCGGCTTCTTCGGCGGGCAGTGCGTGCACCACAACGACTGTCCGGTCGGGATGATCTGTGACCTCCAGGAGTGCATCCCCGACAGCTACGTCCCCAAGTGCGCGCCCTGAGCTGAGCCGTCCGCGCCCCGCCGCCGCTCCCAGCTCCGCGCGAGCAGGAACCCCGCCAGCGAGAAGCCGACCCCGACTAGCGCGCCGGCCAGCACGTCGAGGGGGAAGTGCAGGCCGAGGTAGATGCGTGAGAGCGCGATCAGCGCCGCCAGCAGCGCGGCCGGCACGGCGAGCGCCGGGTAGAGCAGCGCCACCCAGGTCGCGGCGCCGACGGCGGCCTGCGCGTGGCCGGAGGGGAAGGAGCGCGCGAGGAGCGTCGCCCCCGGCAGGCGGACGCGCGGGCAGGTGCGGGTGCCGTCGCGCGCCGGCACGCAGCGCTCGGCGGCGAAGCGACGGGGCGGGCGCTCTCTGCCGACCGCCGACTTGACCCCCTCGACGGCGAGCGCGCCGAGCGCCACCGAGAGCACCATCGGGAGCGCGTGCAGGCGCAGTCGTCGGCGGTCGAGTAGCGCCATCGGCCCGAGGACGAGGGCCGCGAGCGCGAGGCCGCGGCCGAGCTGCGTGAGGAGGATGAAGACCAGATCCAGCGCCGGCCTCCCCCAGCCGTTGACGGCCAGGAAGAGGCGCTCGTCGAGCTGGAGCAGCCAGCGCATGGAGGCGAGGTTACCCGAGCGGCGTCTCCGGGGCGAGCCCGGGGTGCCTTTCCCGCTCGCCTGCGGCCGAACAGCTCGGGTAAACTCGGCGGGCCATGCCGACCACCACTGCCTCCAGCAAGGCGCTCCTCGAGGAGCTCGACCGCAAGCCGAACGACCTGGCGCTGCGCGAGCAGGCTGCTCGCGCGCTGCAGCGGGAAGGGGACGAGGCGGGGGCGATCACGCTCCTGACCGGCGCGCTCCGCAACCTCACCGCGCACGAGCCACCGCCGCTCCCCTGCCTCTGCAAGCGCTGCCTCGAGCCCGCGCTGAAGAGCGCCGAGGCGGGCGGGCTCGCCTTCGACCGCGACTTTGCGGTGGCGGCGGGCCGGGTGCTCTTCTACTGGGTGCCGCGCGAGGTCCGGCGCAAGCCGGGGCTGCGGCGGTCGGTGCAGGCGAAGCTCGAGGACACGCTGAAAGAGAAGGCCAAGCGCCGGAAGCGCTCCTAGCGGCTCCGGACTCCGCGAGGGACCGTTCCATGCCTGAGACGGTAGCGACCCACGACCCTGTTCACCCGGCGCTGCTGGCGCTCCTCGACGAGGACCCCGACCGCCGCGCCGCTGCGCTCGCCGAGGCCCCCGCCGGCGTGACCATCTGGTACGCGCTCCGCGCCGTGCTCCTCGGAGATCCACGCGCCTCCCTCCGCGCTCAGGCGGCGGCGCGCCTCGGAGCGGCGCGCGAGCAGGCCGGCGTCGCGGGCTGGCTCGAGGTCGCGGCCGGCGATCCGCTCCCTAGCGTTCGCCAGGCCGCGTGCCTGGCGCTCGGCCGGCTCGGCGACCCCGACGGGGTGCCGGTGCTGCGCGAGCGCGCGCTGGAGGAGCCGGTCTGGTGGGTGCGCCGCGCGGCCGTGCAGGGCCTCGCCGAGCTGGCGCGCGAGGCGGCCATCCCGACGCTGCGCCAGGTGCTCGCCGACCCTGCGTGGCGGGTGCGCCACGCGGCGATCCGCGCGTTCGCCCGCCTCGGCGTCACGACGGCGAGGGTGGAGGGGAGCGCGCCGGTGGCGAGCGCGGCGGCGCGCTACCTGGAGGGCGGCGCCCCGGAGGCGCGGCTCGCTCTGGTCGTCGACGACGGCCTGCGCGATCCCGACCCCGCGGTGACCGCGGCTCGACTCGAGCGGCTCGGCTCGGTCGCCTCGCCGGCGGCGCTGGTGCCGCTCCTCGACGACCCGCACCTCTCCCTGCGCCGGCGTGCGGCGGCGCTGCTCGCGGCGTCGGCCGACCTGGGGGCGCTGCGGGCGGCCCTCGTCTACCTCGACGACCCCCGCTCGCCCTACGGGGCGGCCACGGTCGGCGAGCTGCTCGAGGAGCTGGACGCTCCGCTCGCCCGCGAGCTGGCGGCTGCCGCGGCGGCGAGCGGCGGCCCTGGCGGGCGCGCGTGGGCGCTGCGCTGGATCGCGGAGCACCGCGACGAGGCTCTCTACCCGCACCTCGACGCCGCGCTCTCCTCACCGCAGGTGGCGGTGCGGCGCGCTGCCGCTGACGCGATCGGGCTGCTCCTCGCCGACGGACCGGCGGGCTGGGTGCTCACCGCGCTGGAGGAGGCGCTCGCGGACGCCGATCGCGGAGTGCGCTCGCGAGCCGCGCGCTCGCTCGCGGGTGGGGTGGAGCAGGCGGGGCTCGGGGGGCGGGGAGCGCACCCGCTGCAGCGCGCGCTCGCTGGTGTGGCGGGGGAGCTCGAGGTGTCCGCGCGGGCGGCGCTGGTGCGAGCGGCCGCGCGCGCGGGAGACGGCGCGGCGCTGGAGCGGGCCAGCGACGAGCTGCACCCCTTCGTCCGCGCGCTCGCTCTCGAGGCGCTCGCGGACGCGGGGCTGCTCTCCGAGGAGCTCCGTCGCCGGGCCGCGGCTGACCCGGATCCCTGGGTCCGCGCCGCCGCACTCGACGCCGAGGGGAGCGTGCGGGCGCTGGTCGCCGATCCCGACCCGCAGCTCCGCCGCACCGCGCTCGAGGAGCTGATCCGCGGCCGAGCCCTCCTCGATGGCGAGCTCCTCCTCCGCGCCGCCAGGCTGGCGGCCTCGTCGGAGGACGCGCTGCTGCGCGTCCGCGCGCCGCGGCTCCTCGATCCGCGCGACGGGGAGGCGCTCGAGCTCCTCCTCGGACTCTCCACCGACCAGGACCTGGCGGTGCGGGCGGCCGCGGTGGAGCGGCTGGATCGGGAGCGCGACCTCGCCGCGCGCCTCAGGGCGCAGCTGCCGCAGCTCCCGGGCGCGCTCAGGGGGGCGGCCTGGACGCTGCTCTCCCGCGAGCCCTCGGCCGAGCTCGTCGCCGAGCTCGAGGCGGCGCTGGCGGACGGCGGGCTCGAGCCCCGCCTGGCCCTGCACCTCCGCGCGCTGACCCTGGTCCTTCCCGACGAGCTCCTCGAGGGCCACCCGGGGCTGCTCGCCGCGCGCCCCGCCGCGCGCCCGCCGGCCAGTCCGCCCGCGCCGCGCGCCGCCGCCCGGCGCCGCGCCGGGCACCCGGTGCGCGAGGTAGCGCAGCGGGAGCTCGGCCGGAGCGGCCTCCGCGTCTCGCCGCTCGGCCTCTCCGGCGTCTACCAGCTGCCGGTGCCGGCGTTCGCCGAGGCCTTCGCCG
>JAKLHH010001000.1 GCA_022710245.1 Myxococcota bacterium | reverse complement strand
CGCGAGCGCCGGCGCGACCGACATCTTCGTCGCCAGCTTCGGACCGACGGGGGCGTACCGCTGGTCCACGCGCTTCGGCGGCACGGCGAGCGACAGCGGCCAGGGCGTGGCGGTGGACAGCAGCGGCAACGTGACCGTCACGGGAGCCTTCATGGGGGCGGTGGACTTCGGCAGCGGGGCGCTCACCAGCGCGGGGAGCACCGACGTCTTCATCGTCCAGTTCAAACCCTGAGGCCGAGCTCGAGGCCTTCCCCTCGAGCGAAGAGCCGCGTGGCTCGAGCGCGGCAAGAACTCGCCCCTGAAGGCAAGAGATGGCTCACCCCAGCGACGCCTCCACCTTTCGAGCCGAGGTCCTCGATGGCCGCGCTGGACCGGGATGTGCAAGGGAGGGGAGAATTCGCCCTTCATCGCGGAGCCTCCGCAGGAGGCGAGCAGGGCGAATTCCACGACCGAGAGGTCTGCTGATGCACCTGAACGACCGTCAGCTGAGGAACGGAACACTCGTGCTCTGTGCCGCGCTGCTCTCCTGGAGCTGCGCGCCTCGATCGGGTCCGCCCTGCGGGCCGCAGGGCCCGCTGGCCGACGCCCGGAGTCGCGAGCCGAACCACGCGGCGCCGGTACCCGAGACCGCCGAGGCTGCACCCGCCTGCCCCGAGGACTGGCGTCGTCACCGCGGCAGCGAGGAGCTGTTCTCGGAGATCTCGCGTGAGACGTCGAAGGTGAAGGCGAAGTACGACACCTGGCTGACGAAGGCGCTGACTGCCCGGCTGCGGCAAGCCGGCGCGAAGGCCGTCACGCCGCTGCTGCGAGTTCTCCAGGAGAACAAGCGGGTCGAGGTCAGCCAGGTCGCGCAGGCGTTCGGCGTGCTCGGCCTCGGCGCGGTGCCCGTGCTGAAGAGCTGCGCCCGGACCGCGGTCCTGGACGTGGCTCGCGAGGCCACCCTCCGAGGCCTGCACGCCATGCGTCTCCCGCCGGCGTCGGTCCTCCCGACCTTCATCGCGGCGCTGCGGGACCGAGCCGGCGCGATGAGGTTCCAGGCGGTCCGGGCGCTGGGAGAGATGAAGAGCGACGCCGCCCCGGCCATCCCCGCGCTGCTGGTCGCGCTGCGGCACGGACACCCCGAGACCAACGCGGAAGAGGCGACCGAGGAGAAGGAGACGAGCAGTGTGATTGTCGGGTTCCGTGCGTACGCGGCGGAGGCGCTCGGCGACATCGGCGCCTCCCTGCTGGCCAGGGGCGGCAAGGACGCCCGCCTCGCCGTGGACGGGATCGTTCCGGCGCTGATCCACAGCATCGAGACCGGCCGGAGCGGTGTGAGGTACCAGGCGCTCGATGCGCTCATGCGACTGGGCGCTGATGCCATCGAGCAGGGCAAGCCGGCGATCGCCAGGGCGCTGCAGGACAGACACCCCTCTGTCAGGGAGTCCGCCCGGATGGCGCTCGAGCTGCTCGCGCGCAAGCGCCGGTAGCCACCCACGACAGGTGTGGCCCGGCCTCCTCAGATTCCTGAGAGCCCGCGACGGCATCTGCTGAGGAAGACGCGGGCGGCCGCGGCACGCGACTTGCTCGCGAGCGCGCACCATGACCCGCTCACGACCATGGACCGAGGGGGCGCTGGCGATGGTGCTCTGGCTGGGGGCGTCCTGCAGCACGCGCTCCGTCGCGCTGACGGACTCCGCCGGCGCCGGACGGCAGGACGGCGGCGCGTCGTCGCTGGATCGGCCTTTGGCGGTGCAGCCCGACGCCCGGCCGCGCTGCGGCGGGCTGCGCTGCCTCGGCGAGCTCTGCGCCGCGGACAGCGAGTGCCAGTCGGGGATGTGCGCCGAGCTTGGCAGCGCTTCCCCGAAGCGCTGCACGGCGGGCTGCACCCTCGGCGGGCCGTGCCCGGCGGGAGGGGTGTGCCTGGTCGTCGGGAACGTGGCCGGGCTCTGTCTCGCTGCCTGCGCCGGCCAGTCCGCCTGCCCTGCGGGCACCCTCTGCGCGACCTCGCTCGGTCTCGAGGTCGCGCCGAAGGGGACGCGGGGGTGCGTCCCGGCCGAGCTCTGCACCTACCTCGATCCGAAGGCGTGCGCCCAGGCGGTGGCCTGCCGCTGCGAGCACTACTCGCACTGCGGCTGCGAGTGCCCTGCCGCCGAGAAGCAGACCTGGCTCTGCGACGCCCCGCTCGGGTGTCAGGGGTGCCCCAAGGACTGCTACGCGCCCCAGCCCGGCGTCTGGGGGAATCCGGCGTGCGTCGGTCGCTGATCTTCCAAGGCACTGGCAGAGGAACTCGGCCGGCCGTGGCTCGACGTGATCGTGGTAGCATCGGAGCGTGCGCCGGCTGTCGTTCACGCTCGCACTCCCGCTCCTCCTCTCGCTCGTCCTCTCCGCGGGCGGCTGCCACTGGCTGCTCGGGCTCGAGGGCAGCGGAGCAGCGCGCGACCTCGCGCCGGCCGTCGAGCGGCCCTCGGCAGAGCGCCCGCCCCTCGACGACACGAGGCCCGGGGACGTGGCGAGGCCCCTCGACGACACGAGGCCCGGGGACGTGGCGACGCCAAGCGACGGCGCCCTCTGCGCTGCGGCGGCCACCACGGTGACGCGTGACAGGATCGCGTGGCCGCCCGGCGGCTGCCCCTCCGCTGGCAACCCGATCTCGTGGACGCACAGCAGCCCCTGCTGCACGCCGACGCAGCCCTGCCTGCTGGTGGTCACGGTGGCGGCCTACGACGCGGGCGGCCTGGACTTGGCGACGGTGACGGCCAACGGATCGACGCTGAAGCCCTTCACCGGCCCTCTGGTCGCTGGCCGCGCCGCCACCAGCCTCTGGTACGGGCCGCTCGCTGCGCCCTCTGCCGCCGTGGAGGTCAAGGTCGGCAAGGGCTCCGGCGTGGTGATCACGAAGAGCGCGACGTACCTGCGCGCCGACCTGGGCAAGACCGGCGCGCCCACCATGAGCTACTCGGCGACGGACCAGAACAGCACCAGCTACTCCACCTCGATTCCGAAGGGCCTCGTCCTCAGCAGCGTCGCCACGGACGTCTCGGTGTCCCTCAAGGGCGGCGCTGGCACGACCGCGGTCTGGGCAACCACGATGGCCGGCCCCTGCGGGAGCGGCGCGACGGGGCTGGCCGAGACGGCGAGCCCAGGAGGCCAGATCTCCGTCTCCTGGGAGGCCACGGCGGCGACGAGCTGGGGCGTGGTCGCGATGACCGTCCCGTACGCGCCCTGAGGCACCTGGACGGGGCCGGCGCGCGGGAGCTCTCCTGGCTCGGCCTGCGCCCGAGGACGAGCGGCGTCGCGAGGACGAGCGGCGGCGCGCGCGGAAGCAGGCCAGCCCCTGACCTGGAGCGCGCTCGCTGCTCGCCGCGGCCAGCGCTCGTCCGGCAGAGGTCCGGCAGAGCCGTCCGGGTCAAGGGGTCGAGGCCCGGTCCGGGCCCTGGTCCTGGTCCTGCAGCGCCACCACGTCCAGGTCGAACATCGCGCCGCAGCGCGGACAGGCGAGCTGATCCTCCTCGATCCCCGCGGTCCAGCGCGCGAGGAGCAGCAGCAGCGGGGCGGCGCCGCAGCCGAGGCAGACAGCGGCCCCGAGCGCGCGGATCCGCCTGCGCTCGGTGTCGTCGCAGAGGCTCAGCTCGTGCTCGGCGCCGAGCGCCCCCAGCCAGGCGCGGAGCGCCGGCAGCTGGCCCACGTCGAGGCCGACGTTGAAGAGGAAGACCTG
>JAKLHH010000100.1 GCA_022710245.1 Myxococcota bacterium | reverse complement strand
CATCCCGGGCAGCCTCCCCGCGGGCGACCTCCCCGCGCGCGACCTCATCGCGGGCAACCTCGCGGGCGACCTCACCGCGGGCTCACCGCGACTTCGGGGCGGCGCGCCCGATCCTGGAACGCTGCCCCATTTTGGAGCGGCGGCAACCCCACGCGTCACGGCGGAGATGGCCGCGACTTCCGGTGCTTGCGCCCCTGTCCCCGGTGGCACGCGCCTCGCAAAACCCCTCGGCAGACGCGAGAGGAGGCCACCATGGAACGCGACGCCCGGAACCTCAGCAGCGAGACCAGCCGCGGGGGCGAGCTCCAGATCGAGCAGGTGATGCCCGGCGCCGAGGTGATCACGGTCGGCGAGGAGCAGCTCGCGCTCGGCTTCCCCGAGGAGGTGGTGAAGGCCTGGCTGCGCGCCGGCAAGCGCGTCACCGCCTGGCTGATCCCCGACCTCCGCAGCGCGGGCGGCCTGGTGCAGTGGGCGCTCGAGTTCCCGCTCTACCACGCGCTCTTCGTGCAGGGCTGCTTCGCGCGCGGGCGCCGCGTGCCCGTGCTCGCCGCCGCCGAGGACTGGCCGGAGGTCGTCCTCTACCTGCGGCTCACGCTCCTCGGACTGGCCGAGGACGAACTCCTCCGCGAGGGCGTCGACGCCGAGACCGCGGCGATGCTCCTCGCCGAGGGCCGCCACCTCGCGCTGAAGCACGCCGACGGCCGCGTCGCGCAGATCGAGGAGCTCCTCGAGCCGCACCTCTTCGACGCCGAGGGGGTGGCCGAGCTCGGCGCGCTGCGCGTCAAGCGGCACGGCGACAACACCTACTCCTTCTTCACCGCGGACGACCGCATCGAGGAGCACCGCCTGGAGCCCGGCGCGGCGCTGCCGCCCTACGCGGACCGCCTCCCCGCGGCCAGCGCGCCGGTCGTGCCGCAGCCGTTCGAGCTGATCGCGCTCGGCACCAGCCACGGGTTCGACCCGACCGGCCCCTGCTCGAACCTGGTGGTGCAGACGAACGGCCGCTTCGTGGTGATCGACTGCGGGCCCTACATCCGCACCACGCTCGAGCACGCGGGCATCGGGCTCGACCAGGTCGGCGCGGTCATCCTCACCCACGCGCACGAGGACCACGCGGTGGGGCTCTCGGCGCTCCTCGAGGTGACCCACCGGCTCACGCTCTTCGCCACCCGCGAGACGCTGGCGGTGATGCGGCGGAAGCTCGCGATCCTGAACCCGACCGTCAGCAGCCCGGCGACGCTCCTCGACGACGCCTTCCAGCCGGTGCCGGTCCGCGCCGGCGAGGAGCAGGGCCACCTCGGCCTGCGTCTCCGCTTCCACTACACCATGCACTCGATCCCCTGCACCGGCGTCGAGCTGGCCATGCGCGAGGGCGATCGCGAGCGGCGCCTGCTGGTGGTCGGCGACAACAACTCGCGCGCGAACATCGAGCGCGCGGCGGCGGCCGGCGTGCTCTCGCCCGCGCGGCTCGAGCAGCTCCTCGCGCTCTACGCCTGGGACGGCGAGGTCGCCGTGGTCGACGCGGGCGGCGGGATGATCCACGGGCTCGCCGGCGACTTCCGCTCCAGCCCGACCTCCGTGGTCTGCGTCCACACCAGCGGGCTCCCCGAGGAGGACCGCGCGGCCTTCACGGTCGCCGCGCCGGGCCACCGCTACCTGCTGATCGCCGAGACCCCGCGGCCGACGTCGCTCGAGCGCGGGCTCGCGAGCAAGGCGCTCCTCTCGGCGTTCACCGGCGCCGACCCCGACTGGCTGAACGTCCTCCTCGACGCGGCGACCTCGCTCTCGGTGAATCGCGGCCAGGTGGTGCTGCGCGAGGCCGAGCGCTCGCGCGACGTCTACCTCACGCTCTCCGGCGAGCTCGCCGTGCTGGGGAGCGGCGGCCGGCTGCTCGCCTCGCTCCATGCCGGCGAGCTCTTCGGTGAGATGGCGGCGGTGAACGACGCCCCGCGCAGCGCCACCGTGCGGGCCACGACCCCGGCGCGGCTCCTCCGCATCCCTGGCGCCACCTTCCGCCGCTTCGTCCACGCGCTCGGCCTGGCGCAGGCGCTCCCCGAGCTCTGGCGCCGGCGCGCCGACCTCGAGCGCGTGCCCATCTTCTCCGCCGCCTCGGTGACGACGCGCAACCGGCTCGCCGGCGAGGCCGTGCGCCGCACCCTGCCGCCCGGGACCACGCTGATCCGGCAGGGCTCGGCGAGCACCACCGTCTACGTCCTCGTGCAGGGGCGGGTGCAGGTCTACCGCGGCAGCGAGCCGCTCCTCGTCCGCGGCGCGCCGGTGACGCTCGACCCGGGGACGGTGATCGGCGAGACCGCGCCGTTCCTCGAGCAGGCGCGCAACGCCTCCATCGTCACCCTCGACGAGTGCGAGGTGCTCGCCATCCGCGGGGGCGAGTTCAAGCGGATCGTGCACGGCTCGCCGCAGCTCCACTGCCAGATCTCGCGCATCGTGAAGCAGCGCCAGGCCGCGGCCTGAGCGCGCTCGAGTCGGTGCTCGGCGCGGCCGATCGGCCGCCGAGGAGGATGATCATGTCCGCGCTCCAGCTCGAGCTCGAGGCCAGGGTCCCCGCCGACGGAGCGCTCGCGCTGCGCTGGCAGGCGAGCGGCGAGGTGGCGAGCTACCACCTGCTCTTCATCCGCACCGGCGCGGTGCGCGCGTACACAGCGCTCCAGCTGACGCGCGCCACCGAGCGCTACCGCGTGAACGGGCTCAGCCGCCACCAGCGCTACCTGGTCGCGGTCCTCGCCGGCGGCGCGCGGGGTGAAGCGAAGCGCGCGCCGGTCGCCAGCTCGCCTTGGTTCAGCGTGACGCCGCGCGTGGGCCTGGAGGCGCGGCCCGAGGAGGGCTGCGGCCTGGAGGCGCACCTCGCCGCGGTGGGGCGGCTCTGGGTGATGCCGCAGGACCGCCGCCTCACCGTCTACTGGGAGCTCGGGCGCGGGTTCGTCGACGGGCTGCAGCTCGAGCTCTGCGCCGGCGAGCGTGTGCTCCGCCGCCTCGCCCTCGAGCCCGAGGTGAGCAGCCTCTCGCTCGACGCTGGCCGCGGCTGCCAGCTGGAGAACGGCCAGCCCTACGCCGTGCGGCTGCAGACCCGCTTCGCCGGGGTGCTCAGGGCCGGGCTCCCCGAGGTGCGCTGCACGCCCGCGCCGCAGGGCGAGGAGCGCGCGGCGAACCTCGCCCTGCCGCAGGACCACCTGATCTATCCCTTCCTCGATCTGGCGCCCGAGGTGGAGATCTTCAACGACGGGACGCAAGGACCGGGTCCCACCTCCACCCCGGCCAACGCCGCGCCGCTCCTCTGCTGCCACTGCCGCGGGCAGGTGCGCTGGGAGCGCTACCTGCTCCTCTGCAGCGGCTGCGGGGCCGAGTTCCTCCCCACCGGCCGCGGCGACTACCTCGAGCTCGCGCGGCTCCGCTTCGGCAGCTGCCGCTGCTGCCTGCCGAAGAAGATCCTGATCCAGCGCACGCCGCGCGGCAGCGCGGGCCCCGAGGCGCTCGTCTGCGCCCACTCGGGCAAGGAGCACATCCGCCTCGACGGCGCGGAGGGGTTCCACCTGATCGAGGACCTGCCCTTCGGCCTCTGCCAGTGCTGCCGGCCGCGGCGCCCGCTGGTGCGCAAGGGCGAGGGGATCCGCTGCAGCCGCTCGGACGAGGTGCACCAGCGCGCCGGGGCCGGCTACGTGCTGGCGCCGAGCCAGCCGATCTTCGACGCCGCGGCGATCGACGAGCTCCTGGACGCGGGGCTCGCCGAGATCTGCGACCGCGGCATCACGCGGGGGAAGCGGCGCACCTGATCACGATCGCGACGATGACTGTTGCCACGAAGAGGAGGACGACGATGAGAGGACGTGCCAGCCAGCTGATGGGACCGATGGTGGCGGGGATGGTGCTCGCCCGCTGCGCCTGCTGCCGCGAGCCGGCGCCGCTCGAGGCGGATCCGGCGCTCGACGCCGCGCGGCGGCTCTGCCCGACCACGCGCCGCGTCTACCTCGATCGGGGCGACGGGCTCTTCGAGGACACGGGGGAGCTGTTCGCGGTGGGCGTGGGCGCGGAGCCGGGTCCGACCGCACAGGCGGCGCCGCGTCCCGACGTGCTCTCGGATCGGCCGCGGCGGACCGAGGAGAAGACGCGCATCGTCCTCGAGCGCGCGACCTTCGCCGCGCTCCACGTGCCCGATCGAACCACGAGGTGACGCCATGAAGGTCCTCGAGCAGGTGTTCCCGCGCCGCGAAGGCGACCGCCTGGTCCACCACCGCTGGGAGGTGGACCTGGAGACCGCCGGCCGCGTCCTGCACGCCGGCGACGGCGGCACCCGGCTGCGTCGTGAGGCGGCCGAGATGGCCGAGCACTTCCCGCGCTGGCTGCTCACCGTCAGCCTCGGCCGTGACCGCGTCCTCTGCGGCTGCGGCGGCATGCTCGTCTTCGACCGCGGCCTCCGCTGCGTGATCTGCGACCGTCGCGCCTCGCTCTCCACCCTCGGCGCCGCCCAGCTCGCCTGGTTCGGGCTGCTGCCGCCGGTGGGTCTCGGCGGCCTGCCGTCGCTGCGGGACCGCCTGGTCGCGCGGACGCCGCGCCTGCATGTGGTCGGCGAGCAGCCCTCGACCGGGACCTACCTCCTGGTGCCGCTCGTCGCCGTCTACCTGGGCTGCTACCCCGAGTCGCCGCCCCGGGTCGCCTACCTCCCCGGCTTCTTCGAGATCCGGGGCATGCCGAGGGAGGCGCCGAGCCACGAGGTGCACCTCCTCGGCGGCGGCTTCATGTGCCTCTTCGCCGGCGGCGAGTGGCGGCGCGCGATGACCTGCCGCGAGGTGCTGCAGCAGCGCGCCTACGCGCACGTGATCAAGCTCCTCAACTGGGCGGCCGGCAAGCGCAACGCCTTCGCCATCGTGAGCTGAGGTGCCCCGATGATCCGCCCCGTCCCCGAGCTGCTCGTCGCCGCGTCCTGCTGGGAGACCATCGTCGCCGAGCTCGACCGCGTCTACCCCGACGAGGGGATCGCGGTGCCGCTGGTCGCGCTGGTGCCGCGCGCGAGCGAGCCCGACCCCTGCGCGCCGCTCCGCCTCGGCGATCTCCGCGCCCTCGTGGTCCCGCGCGTGGTGCTGGTGCCGCGCGAGGCCCAGCAGAACCTCCCGGCGCGGGTGAGCGTCCGCGCGGGCGGCGACGAGCGCGTCAACGCCCAGGTCGCCGCGCTCTGCGCGGAGCACCCGCGCCTGCGCGCCTGCGCCTACCTCCACTCGCACCCCTTCGCTCACGGCCGCACCTGGCCCTCGCGGGGCCCCGGCTGCGACGTCGACGGCCACATGCTGCCGCTCCTCGAGCGCAACCGCGAGGCCGGGCTGGAGACGAGCTTCAGCCTGATCGCGGCCCCGGGACCTGGTGGCTGGCAGCTCCACGGCTTCGCGCTCGACGGCGGCGAGGTGGTGGGGCTCGGGCTGGCGCAGGTCGTCAGCGACGAGAGCGCGCTGATCCGGCGGCTGCTCCTGCCCCACCTCGAGCGGCGCGCTCCGCAGCGGCACCTCCTGCGGCGCTGGCGGCGGGCGCTCAGGCGCGCGCACCTCCGCTTCTCGAGCGATGAGCTCTTCGAGGGCTGGCTGCGGACCGTGGTGGAGGTCGACGAGCACCTCCGCGTGGTGATCTTGCTGCCGCTCGAGTTCCCCTCGCGCGAGCCGCGCTTCTACGTCGCGCCCTCGAGCGGCGAGGTGCGCCGCGCCTACCCGAGCCGCGGCCCGCGCCTGGCGCCGGAGGCGTGGCTGGCCGCGGTGCGCGAGCTGAAGGAGAGCGTTCATGGCTGATTATTGGTCGCGGCCGCTACGCACGACCGCCCGACCTGTGCGGCGCCGCTCCCCTCGGCGCGATTACTTCGCCCGCCTGCGCCCGCTCCTCGGCGCGGGGCTCGAGGGCGCGATCATCTCGGCGGAGACCGTCGGCGTCACCGGGCGTGTGATCGAGCTCCTCGCCGGCTGCGCGCTCAGGCGCGTGATCGTGGCGCGCGGCGAGCCCGGCGAGGAGCGAGCGCGCCTGCAGGCGCTGCTCTGCTGGAAGAACGGCTTCGAGCCCGCGCGCCTGCTCACGCGCGGCCGCGGGGCGCTCCACCTCGCGGCCAGGCCCCTGGCGCCGGGCGAGCCGCCTCGGGTGCGCTGGGACGCGCGCGCGCGGACCGCGACCCTCGAGCTCGCGCCCGGCGATCGCTGGAGCCACCTGAACCTGAGCTACGCCGTCGCGCTCCGCGCCCGCGAGCACCTGCTCGGGCGCGCGCCCCTGCCCGACGGGGTCACCTACCACGGCCACCGCCTCTGGCCCTGGGCGGAGTCCTCCGCGCCGCGGCCGCCGCCGCCGCCGGCGCCGGAGCCGGAGCCGCTCGCGCTCGCTGGCCGGCACCTCCTGGTGATCGGCTGCGGCAGCGTCGGCAGCGAGGCGATCCGCGCGCTGGCCAGGGCGGGCGCGCGCTGGACGCTCGTCGATCCCGGCCGCGTCACCATCTTCAACCCGCACCGGCAGTGGTTCGGGACCGGCGAGCTCGGCGAGCTCAAGGTGAGCGCGCTCCGTCGGCGCCTGGGCCCCGAGCGGGTGCGCGCGCGGCGCTGGCGCGTCGGCGAGAGGGAGCTGGCGCGGCTCGGGCGGCTGCTCGAGGAGGATCCGCCCGACGCCGCGCTCCTCGCCACGGGCACCGCGGACCACACCGCCCTCGCGCGCCTGCTCTGGGAGCGCGGCGTCCCCCACGTCGCCGCCGTCGCTTACCCGCGCGCGCGCTTCTTCGAGGTCGCGGTGGTGGTGCCGCGCGAGGGGACGCCCTGCCTCTCCTGCTTCCGCGGGCACCTCTACCGCGGCTTCGAGCGCGCGCCCGCGCTCGACGACGAGCTGGCGCGCTTCCTCTACCAGGAGCTCGATGACCGCCAGCGCGAGCGCGCCTACCTGGAGCTCGTCGCCGAGCCGGCGACCCCGATCGAGACCGCGCGCGTCGCCGAGGTGGCCGCGCGCTGCCTCGCGCAGCTCGTCCTGCCGGCGTCTGCCCGCGCCCCCTGGCTGCGGCGCCTGCTCGACGCGGGCACCACCTGCCTCCTCGGCGGCAACGTGGCCGAGGAGGGCGCCTACGGGATCGACTATCCAGGTCAGGTGGTCCGGCTGGGCCTCGAGGACGTGACCGGCGTGGAGTCCGAGCGACGCTGCGAGGCCTGCGGCCGGGTCCTCGTGGTGCACCACCGGCAGGTGATGCCAGCGCTCTCCGACGAGGGCGCGCTCGACCGCGCGCTCGCCTCGACCTCGCCCTTCCTCGCGGAGCGTCTGCAGACGGCGGAGCGTCCGCAGACGGCGAAGTCGGACGCTGATGGATCCTGCGAGGCAGCGGCGAGGGCTACTTGACCCCCACCTTGCCCTTCGAGAGGAGCCCGTTGACCGACGGGGCCTGCGCCTCGCCGCTCGCGGTGTTGACCCGCACGCGCCCGGCCCCGCCGCCGCCGCCGGCGCAGCCGTCCTTGTTGTCGGAGCCGCCGCCGCTGCCGCTGGCCGCGGTCGCGCTGGAGCCGTCGCCGCCCACCACCGTGCCCTGCCCGCCCTTGGCCGCGTCGGCGGAGAGCTGCCCCTGCTGGCCCGCGGCCGAGGCCCCCGAGCCGACGCCGCCGCCGCCGCCGCCGCCAGCGGCGAGCACGCCGTCCAGGGTCACTGTGGGCGCCTCGATCAGGATGGCGCCGCCGCTGCCGCCCCCGCCGCCGCCCGACGCGCCGTCGGTGCCGCTGCCGCCCCCGCCGCCGCCCACGTTGACCCCTCCGCCGGCCGGCACCACCACGGCCTGCCCCGCGATCAACGCGACCGCGCCGCCGCCGCCGCCGCCCGGCCCGCTCGTGCAGCCGGAGGTCTTGCAGCCGCCGCGGCCGCCGCCGCTGCCGCCGAGGAGCGGCTCGAGCTTCTCCACCCCGCACGCCGCGCCTCCCGTTCCCATCGAGCTGGCCGACTTGCCGCCGTTGCCGCCGCTGCCGCCGAAGCCGCCGCCGCCGCCGCCGGCCAGCGAGCCGGCGCTGCCGCCCTTGCCACAGCCCGCCGCCTCACCGACGAAGCCGCCCTGCGAGCCGCCGGGACCCGCGATGTAGGGCGCGTTGGCGCCGCCGCGGAGGTCGAGCACGCCCGCCAGCTCGACGCGGTTGTCGGCGACCAGCGCCAGCGCGCAGGTCCCGAGCACGGTCAGCGTCGCGCCCGCCGCGAGGCTGAGGCTGCGTACGCGCACGACCCCGAGCTTCGGCCCGCCCGACTGGTCACGGGTGAGGAAGGTGACGCCCGGGATGGGCGCGCCGTCGAGGTCGCCGCTGCAGGCGTCGAGGATGGAGCTGCCCTTCACCACGAGGTCGGCCGTCTGCGCCCGCCCGGGCGCGCTGATCCCGTTGGAGGGGACCAGCGTCCGGCAGCGCGCCGTCGGATCGGCGACGCAGCCGAGGGCGCAGGTCTCCAGGGTGTGTCCGCAGCCGACCAGGTTGTCGCCGTCGCAGGTGGCGTCCGCGCAGACGGGCTGGTCGACGCTGACGCTGCCGTCGCGCCGGCCAAGGAGGCTCTCGTCGAAGGTGACCATGCAGCCCGCGAGGAGCGCGGCGAGGCCGAGGAGCAGCGGGGTCTGGCTGGCGGCGCGCATCAGAAGGTCCCTCGCAGGCCGACTCCGAGGGAGACGGGCGTGGCTGGCTGCTCGCGGTGCCGGCTGAAGTCGGTGAAGAAGAAGAGCACCGTCGTCGTCCCCGCGGCCGCCGCCGTCAGCCCCCAGAAGACGTTGGTGAGGGTGCGCCGCGCGGTGCCCTTGTCGAGGAGCTGGCGGGTCGGCGCCGCCTCGTAGTCGTCGCGGAGGCCGAGCGTCTGCACCCCGAGCACGGTCGCCACCGTCGCCAGCGCCACGCTGAGGCCGAGCCCGCCCCAGAACCAGGCCTGGTGCACGGTGCGCCGCGAGACCGTGCGCACGCGCTCCTTGACCACGATGATCGGCTTCGGTCCCGCCACGTCCGCCGGCGCGAGCTCCACGTCCCGCTGCTCGCCGCCGCGCGTGGTGATGGTGAAGCGCGCCGGATCCGCCCCCGCCCGCCTCACCTCGACGACGTGGGTGCCCGGGTTGACGGGGACCCGCTGCGGCGCGGGCCCGACGAAGAGGCCGTCGAGGTAGACGCTGCCGCCCTTGCCCGGCGAGCGCACCGCGACCCAGGTGATGCGGCCCTCGACGCGCTGCAGGGAGTTCCGCACGACGTCGCCGTTGCCGGCCTGCTCGGCGCCCTTGGTCAGGCAGTCGCGGTAGCGCTCGGCGGCGCGCACCAGGTTGCCGAGGCGCTCGTAGCTGAGCGCGATGTTACAGAGGACGCTGAAGTGTGGCTTCAGCTTGTAGGCGCGCTGGAACGACTCGATCGCGCCGACGTAGTCCGCCTTCTCGAAGAGCTGCTGCCCCTCGCGAAAGGACCTCGAGGCGTCCGCTGCCGTGCCGCTCTCCTGCTCGGCGCGCGCCGGGGCCCCGGCGAGCACGGCGAGGAGGAAGACGAGCGCGGCCGTCCTGCGGGTCGATCTCATGGGACTCACTGGTCGTAGGGGTTCTTGAAGAGGTCCTTGACGATCGGCTGGTCCTTCTTGCCGCCGGTCTTCGTCGTCTTGCTGGTCTTGGGGGGCCTGGTCGGGATCGTCTTGCCGCCCTTGCGCGGGGACCGCGGCGGGTCGGTGATGGCCACTGGCTGCGTGGCCGGCTGCGTGGCCGGCGCCTCGCGCTCGAGCTCGACGAGGAAGGTGCCGCCCTCGGCGAGCGGGACCTCGAGGATCCGCTGGTGGTAGCCGGGCGCGGTGATGGTCACCTTGACCATGCCCTCGCCCTTGCGCTGTCGGAGGTCGAGCGGGTTGGCCACCGGCTTGTCGCCGAAGAGGATGCGGGCCGTCGCCGGGGTGGTGCGGATCTGCACGCGCACGAGCTGCTCCTCGGCGCTGCCGCTCCCGGGCTGGGCGGCCGTCTTGCCGTGACGGGTGAGCGCATAGAGGAGGACGCTGGCGCCGATCACCAGCACCGCCGCCACCAGCCCGCCGATGACGCGCCAGGGCCGCCGGCTGCCGCCCGCGACCGCGACCTCGGGCCCCGAGAGGTAGCTGCTCGGGTCCTCGGGCGCCGGGGTCGACTCCAGCATCTCCCGGCTCCGGCGCACCATCTCGGCCTTCTCCTCGATCAGATCGGGGAAGGTGGCCTGCATCAGCTCGGCGATGGTGCTCGGCAGCACGTGGAGCCCCACGCTGTTCAGGTAGCCCTCCAGCTCGAGGTGGAGGTCATGCGCGGTCTGGAAGCGCTGGTCGGGGTCTCGCTCCAGCGCTCGCAGCACGATCGCCTCGAGCTCCGGCGGGTAGTCCGGGGCGACCCGCGAGGGAGGGATGATCGGCTCGCGCAGCACCAGGTCGGCGGTCGCCGCGTCGGAGTCGGCGAAGAAGAGGCGCTTGTAGGTGGTGACCTCGTAGAGGACGATGCCGAGCGCGAAGATGTCGGCGCGCCGATCGACCCGGGCGCCGCCGCGCGCCGCGAGCTGCTCGGGCGCGATGTAGGCGAACTTGCCCTTCACCTCGCCGACGCCGGTGGTCGAGGTGTTGCCCTTGGCCTTCGCCACGCCGAAGTCCACCACCTTGACGGCCCCGTCGTAGCTGATCAGCAGGTTCGAGGGGGAGACGTCGCGGTGCACCACGTTCAGCGCGGCGCCGTCGATGGCGCGGAGCTCGTGGGCGGCGTGTAGCCCCTGCGCGGCCTGCGAGACCACGCTGAGGCCCACCTCGACCGGCGGCCGCGTGCGGCGGAGGAGCGCGGTCAGGCTCTCGCCGTTGATGTACTCCATGGCGATGAAGTACGAGCCGGCCACCGCGCCGAGCTCGAGCACCTGCACCACGTTCGGGTGCGAGATGCGCGCCGCGAGCCGCGCCTCGTCGACGAACATCCGGCAGAACTCGGGGTTCTCCGCCAGGTGGGAGTGGATCCGCTTGATGGCGACGAACTTCTCGAAGCCGTCGGGGCCGGCGTAGTGGCCCAGGTACAGACTCGCCATCCCACCGCTCGCGATCCGGAAGAGCAGGGTGTAGCGACCGAAGCGTCGCTCACCCGGCGGCACTGCCCGAATCGGCGCGGGGCTCATCAGCATACGAGTAAACCTCGGAGATCATAGATCGGCACTACGCTACCGGGCAAGGAATGCCAGTTTGCGTCCCGGGTACCGAGCTGGGTGCGGGAGGCGCGGACGAGGGGAGGGCCTCAGCGGCGCCGCCGCGCCAGCAGCGCCACGACCGCCAGCAGCAGCCCGACGAGCAGACCGAGCGCCGGGGCCGCCGGCCCCGTCAGGTTGCAGGAGCAGCCTCCCCCGCCAGGGGCCGCGGCGTCCCCCGCGTCGGCGCCCGCCTCGCGGACGCCCGCGTCGCTCGCCGCGCCGCCCACCGTGTAGGGCGACGAGGCGGCGTTGTTCGCCTCGTCGGACTCGGTGACCGCGCACTCGGCGTCGGCGACCGCCCAGGCGGTGTAGCTCCCCACCGGCACCTTGGCCCGCACCCACGACTGGTTCGTGCACCCACCGGGGTCGAGCGGGTCGAGGGTGGCCTTCTGGTCCGGCGCGTCGCCGCAGGTGTCGGCCGGGGCGGCCTGCCGGTCGTGGAAGAGGCCGGTGACCGTGGCCGGGCTCTTCACCGAGCCCCGATTGCAGATGGTGGCGATGGTGGTCACGCGCTCGCCAGCGACGCTGGCGCTGAGCGCCGTGACCGCGAGGTCGGTGACCTGGGCCTGGATCGCGTAGGCGTGGCTGGCGCTGTTGTTGGTCTCATCGCTCTCACCGACGGCGCAGCCCACGTCGGCGCGGGCCCACGCCTTGTAGCTCCCGCCGGCGACGCCCTCGCGCTGGTAGGTGCGCGTCTCGCACTCGCCGGGCGCCAGGCCGGCCACCGCCGAGCTCCAGTCGGCGGCGTCCCCGCACTGCGGCGCGGTCGTCCGGTCGTAGAAGATCCCCAGCTCCGAGGCCCCGGCCGCCGCCGCGCCGGCGTTGCAGACCGTGGCGACGAAGGTGGCGGAGGCGCCCTCGGTGGTCACGGTGAAGTTGGTGACCTTGAGGTCGGGCGCGTCGACGCCGACGCCGTAGGTGTAGGAGCGCTGGTTGTTGCCCTCGTTGCCCTCGGCGATCTGGCAGAGGTGATCGGCGAAGGCCCAGGCCTGCTTGGTCCCGGCGCCGACGTTGGTCGAGGTCGCCGTGAGCGTCTTGCAGGCTCCGGCGCCGAGCCCGCCAGCGACGAGCAGCGAGTGCTCGGGGGCCACCGCGCAGTCCGGCGCCGTCGCG
>JAKLHH010000010.1 GCA_022710245.1 Myxococcota bacterium | reverse complement strand
CCGGTGCTGGTCACCGCGCGCGGCTTCCTCGGCGACAAGCAGCTCGTCACGCGGCAGGCGCAGCTCCTCTTCGTCCAGGACCGCGTGGTGCTGCTGCAGCTCAACCTGCTCCGCCGCTGCCGGCCGCCGATCTCGTGCAGCGAGGCAGAGACCTGCGGCGAGGACGGCTGCGAGCCGATCGTGCAGGACGCGAGCCTGCTCCCGGAGTACAGCGAGGTGCGCTCGCGGCAGCCCTACCTCGACGCGCGCGTGAAGGACGCACGTCAGGATGGACCAGGGCGCGACGGGAGGCCCGACGCGCCCGGACACGATGCTCGCCGCGACGGCCCGCGCGCCGAGGGGCCGAGAGCCGACGGGCCGCATCACGACGCGCCCAGGGATCTGGCGAAGCCGGACCAGCCCACCGTCGACCAGCCCGCCAAGCCCGACAGCAAGGGAGGCGACCAGGGGACCGGCGGCCTCGGCCCGCTCAGCTTCACGAAGCTCGCGGTGACCGGCAGCAGCGCGGACCTGCGCGGGGTCTGGACCAGCATCCTCTGCGGCACCATCGCGGTCGGCGACTCCTGCACCGTGCTCCACTGCCCGCCCTCGGCGATCACCTGCAAGCCGGTCGCCGTGCCGATGGGCTGCGGCGGGAAGAGCCTGCGCGGCGTCTGGGCGAGTTGCCCGGGAGGGGTGCTGGTCGTCGGCGAGGGCGGGACCATGCTCTCGGGCAGCTGGGGCGGGGCCACCCCTCCCGCGTCGCTCTCCCCGGTGCCGAGCCCGCCCGGCGCGCTCGTCGGGCAGACGCTGAACGCCGTCTGGGGCGGGAGCTCGCAGTACGTCGTCGCCGGCGAGAACATCATCCTCCACCACACCGGCGGGACCTGGTACGGGCAGCTCATCCCGGGCTCGTGGCGGGGGATCGCCGGACCCCAGCCCGCGCTGGAGTACCAGAGGGTCGTCGGCGAGGACGGCGACCAGGCGGTCTACTCGGCGGGCAAGTGGCTCGCCAACACGAGCAGCTTCCTCGCGGGCTACCTGCAGACCTCGATCTGGTGGTCGACCGCGGGGCCGACCGTGACCGTGCAACACCCTGGCACCCTCCACTCGGGCATCGTCACCAGCTCCAGCTGGATCGTCGACCTCGGCACGGGCCCGGCCGCGGTGCGCCTCGATCAGCTCTCCGGCAGAGGCGGCGCCTCCCAGCTGATGGTCGCCGTGGGAGAGAAGGGGACCTACCTGGTGGTCAGACTCCCAGGTCAGTACGGCGTCCACACCATCGCGGCCAAGACCGACCTGCACGGGGTCCACGTCTCTGGTGACGCCGTGGCCGTGGTGGGCGCGGGCGCCACCGTCCTCGTCGGTACCCTGCCGTTCCCGTGACGGCCCCTTTCCTGGCGACCTCAGCGTCGCGCCCGCCGGCGCGGCCTGACCCGCGCGCTCGCCTGCGGCGCGGGCGCCTGCGGCATCGCCACGGGCGGCGTCGCCTCGGGCGGCGCCGGCCGCCGGCGCAGGCGCATGATCAGCGCCCAGGCGAGGAGCGGCACCAGGATCGCGTAGAAGCCCGGCCCCGAGATGAGGCCCCAGCTGCGCTTCGACCAGAGCAGCGCCGCCAGCACCGTGAGCCCCGCGTGGAGCAGCACGAGGACGCCCATGGCGCCGAGGAGCTGGCGCAGGCGCGGGAGCGCCACGGGGTTGATCCCGCCCCCCACCGCGAAGCGATCGAAGTAGCCGAGCAGGACGCGCTCGGGGGCCAGCGCGAGGAAGAGCAGGTACGGCACCATCACGCCCTCGAGGATGGCCGGCTTCAGCTTGAAGAAGAGCTCGTTGCGGGTCAGCAGCGAGGCGGCGCCCATGCCGCCGACCAGCGCCAGGTCGAGGAGGACGAAGCGGTCGAGCGGGCGGCCCCGCAGGCGCGTGACCACCGCCTGCACGACGACGAAACCGAGCGCGGAGCCGATGGCCCAGACGGGGTCCTGCACCAGCGCGTCCACCACCAGGAAGACCACGATGGGGACGATCTGCAGCGCGAGGGTGAGGAAGGGCGTCGGGAGCGGCACGGTCAGGGCCCTTGGTCGTTGCGGTGCATGATGCCCTCTTCCTACAATGGATCACCATCGTGAGGCCAGCCCGCTCGCGACACGGGCTCGCGGATGGACCCGCGCTCGCGAGAGGACTGGTGGCAGGGCAAGCAGGTCGGTGGTCCGGCAGCGCACGTGTCTGACTGGCACGTCGCACGGACGGCGCGTGCCAGCCTGGCGCGGGCGTACGCGCCGGTGTGCTCCGACGGCCGGGCGCAGGCGGTGGCCCGCGAGTCGGTCCCTGGTACGCGACCTGCATCGAGGAGAGGGCATGGCAGCGTTCGATTCCTTGCTCAAGCTGATCGCGGTCCAGCGCGCCGACGAGCTCGTGCTCGCCTCCGGCGAGGTGCCGCTCCTGCGCAAGGCCGAGGAGGACCTGCCGCTCTCCATGCCACGGCTCGACGCGGAGCTCGTCGACGGCTTCCTGCGCCTGGCGCTCACCCCGGCAGAGCGCTCCGCGCTCGGCAGCGGGCCCGTCGAGACCAGCTACCAGACGGGCGCCGGCGAGGCCTTCGTGCTCCGGGTCGAGCTGAGGCCGGGCGGCGTCCGCCTGCGCTTCAGGCCCGGCGCTGCGCGCTCGGTCGCGGTCACCTCGGCGCTCAGCTCGCAGCCCGCCAGGCCGCAGCCCCCGCCGCCGTTCGCGCCACCACCCGCGGTCGCCGGTGCTCACGCCGCGTCGCGGAGCCCCGTGACGGAGCGCGCGGCGGCTGCGACCCCGCCGCCGGCGGCCGGCCGCGCGGCGGTGGCGCCGCCGCTCCGGGCACTGCTCGAGCGCGTGGCCGAGGAGCGGGCCTCTGACCTGCTCCTCTCCTCGGGCTGTGACGCGCGCCTGCGGCTCGGGGGAGAGCTGGTGCTGCAGCCAGGCACCGCGTGGAGCGAGGAGGAGCTCCGCGCGCAGCTCGCGCCGCTCCTCGACGAGGGCCACCTGCGCGTGCTGGAGGCGAGCGGGAGCGTGGACCTCGGCGTGCCCGCGCTCGAGGGAGGGCAGCCGCGCTTCCGCCTGAACGTCTTCCGCCAGCAGCTCGGCCTCGCGGCGGCCTTCCGCCCCATCCACCAGACGCTGCCCACGCTGCGTCAGCTGAACCTGCCGGAGCACCTGCACGAGCTGACCGCCTTCCCGCACGGTCTGGTGCTGATCACCGGGCCCTCGAGCTCGGGCAAGTCGACCACCCTGGTCGCGCTCGTCGAGCAGCTCAACGCTACCCGGGCTCGCCACGTGATCACGCTCGAGGATCCCATCGAGTACCAGTACGCGCCGCGCCGCTCCCTCATCCACCAGCGCGAGGTGGGCGTGCACGTGGAGAGCTTCGACGCCGGGCTGCGCGCGGCCCTGCGCGAGAGCCCGGACGTGATCGTCGTCGGCGAGATGCGGGACCTGCCGACCATCGCCGCTGCGCTGACCGCGGCCGAGACCGGGCACCTGGTCCTCTCCAGCCTGCACTGCAGCAGCGCGGCGGTGGCGATCGACCGCATCGTCGACGTCTTCCCCGAGCAGCAGCAGACCCAGGTGCGCGTGCAGCTCGCCGGCGTGCTGCGCGCCGTGGTGACCCAGTTCCTGCTCCCGGCGGCGCGCCCGCCGGGGCGCTACCCGGCCCTCGAGAAGCTGGTGGTCACCGACGCGGTCGCGGTGCAGATCCGGGAGAACAAGTGCCACCTCCTCGCGAGCCTGATCCAGACCGGCCGCGCGGCGGGCATGGTGCCGCTCGACCGCTCGCTCGCCGAGCTGGTCCGCGCCGGCCGCGTCACCGCCGAGGCGGCGGCCACCGTCGCGCGGGCGCCAGCGGAGCTCGCCGAGCTGCACGGGCGCTGAGGCGCCACGTAGAAGGTGTCCTGCATCTCGCGCGCCGGGTGAAGGGGCACCCTGGCCGGCGCCGGGACGTGGCTCCAGCCGAGCTTCAGCCTCGACGAGTAGCCTGCGCGAAAGCGCTCTACCTCTCCCAGAGGCCGCCGAGCTCCAGCTCGAGGGCGGCGAAGGGCTCGGCTCTCACCGCGGTCTGACCGCGGTGGGTGGCGAGCAGCCGCCAGGTCTCCCCGTCGAGGCGAAAGACCTCGAGGGTCTCGACCAGGGGGTCCAGGAGCCAGGCGTGAGCCACCCGCGCGCGCGCGAAGAGCGGCATCTTCTCCGCTCGATCGAAGGCCTCGGTGGACGGCGAGAGGACCTCGCAGACCCAGTCGGGGGCGAGCGTGAAGGCGGGCGCGTCGGGCAGCTCGGGGAGCCGCTCGCGGCGCCACCCGGCCAGATCGGGCACCAGGACGTCAGGGCCGAGGTGCAGCTCGGGTTCGTCGAGGATGACCCAGCCCCCGGGCCCACCGCGCCCACGGTCGAAGGGGCCGCCGAGCTCGACGCCGAGCCGGGCCGAGGCCCGCGCGTGGCGCACGGAGGGACGCGGGCTGGTCACGAGCGAGCCGTCGACGAGCTCGGCGACGAGGTGCGACGGGACCGCCGCCACGTCGGCGTACGTCGCTCGTCGGTGCTTCGGTGCGGGTGCGCCCATGCCACGAGCATGCCCGAGGCGGTCGGGGGCGGCAAGGCCGCGGGCGTCTGTCTTCTCCGCCGCCTGCGCGGCAGATGGTAGTCTGGGCCATGGGTCTCCTCCCCGTGCGTGCGTCGATGGGACCGCGTGGCAAGTTCCGCGGAGGGCTGCGCGAGGGCGCTCCGCGAGGGCGCTCTACCTGGAGGCGCCGCGGGCTTGACCGTGCTGGGTCATCCGAAGGGCCGCCGCAGGCGTGGTACCATGCCCGCGATGCGCGCCGTCGATCGACTGATGGAGGAGGCGGTCACGCGGAGGGTCTTCCCCTCCGCCTGCCTGCTGGTCGCCCTCGAGGGCCAGCCGCTGATCCATCGCGCTTATGGGCGCGGTCAGCTCGACACCGTCTATGACCTCGCCTCGCTGACCAAGCCGCTAGCCACCACGGCGGCGCTGATGCAGCTCGTCGCGCGCGGCGAGCTCGACCCGGAGTCGCTGCTCTGCGAGCAGCTGCCGGAGCTGCGCGGCCCGGCGCGAGAGCTCCGCCTCTGGCACCTCCTCGCGCACGCCTCGGGGCTGCCCGCCTGGCGGCCCTTCTTCGAGCAGGTGCAGGGCCTCGCGCCCGCGCGCCGGCGGCAGGCGATCCGCCGGCTCGCCGCGGCGACGCCGCTCGAGGCGCCGCCGGGCAAGCGCGTCGTCTACAGCGACCTCGGCTTCATCCTGCTCGACTGGGCGCTCGAGCGCGCGAGCGGGCTCCGCCTCGACCGCCTGGCGGCGCGGGAGGTCTACGGGCCGCTCGCGCTGCGGCGCACCTGCTTCCTGCCTCTCGACGATCGCCGCGCGGACGCGCTGCGCGCGCAGCTGGACCTCGCGCCGACCGAGCGCTGCCCCTGGCGCGGCCGCCGCCTCGTCGGCGAGGTGCACGACGACAACTGCTCGGCGATGGGCGGGGTCTCGGGCCACGCCGGCCTGTTCTCGACGGCCTACGAGGTTCACCTCCTCGCGCGCGAGCTCTGGCTGGCCCACGCGGGCGAGCGCTCGATCTTCGAGCGGGAGACGGTGCGCCGCTTCCTCGGCGCGCGGCCGGTGCGCGGCGAGACGCGCGCGCTCGGCTGGGACCGCCCCTCGGCGGTGGGTGCGAGCTGCGGCGCGGCGTTCAGCCGGCGCGCGGTCGGGCACCTCGGCTTCACCGGGACCTCGCTCTGGATCGACCTCGAGCGGCCGCTCTGGGTGGTGCTGCTGACCAACCGCGTCTACCACGGGCGCGAGCCCAACCCGATGAAGGCGCTCCGGCCGCGGCTGCACGACGCCGCGCTGCGCGCGCTGGACGGAGCACGTCGATGAGGAGCGCTCGCCTGCTGTCCCTCTCGCTGACCGCGGCCGCGTCGCTGGCGGCCTGCCCCCGCCCGGCCGATCGTCCGACCACCCCTCAGGTGGACCCGCCGCGGCCTCCCGCGACCCCTGGCATGACCCGGGTAGTGGGCCACGCCAGCCGCATCGTGCCGTGGTGCGCGGGCGCGGCCCCGCCGACGGGAGAGGGCCAGCGGACCGAGCCGCACGCCGGCGCGAGGTTCGTGATCAAGCCGGGGCGCGAGAACTCGGAGAGCGCGCCGCTGAAGACCGTGCGCGCCAGCGCCGAGGGGCGCCTCGACTTCGAGCTGCCGTCGGGGACCTGGTGCCTGGTCCCCGCCGATCGGCCGTCGCGGCCCTCGAGGGCGGGCGCAGGCGATCCGGTCTGCCTGGAGCGCCTCTGGCGGCACTGCCTGGCCGTGGCCAGGGCGACCGGGAGCGAGCTCTTCCTCGAGGTCATCACCATCGAGTCGTGCAGCTGGAACCAGCCCTGCGTGCCGCCAGGGCCGCCGCCGCCCTGAGCGCGCTTCAGGGGGCGGGCGGTGTCGGCGGGCTCCGTCGCCGCGCGAGCGCGCGCCGGATCGAGGCCTCCTCGCTCGCCGGCTCCATGCCGCCCTCGACGACGAGCTGCATGCGGCAGGGCGCCGACGGCTTGACCCCTGGCCTCGGCGGGGTGACCGCCGTCTCGGCCGCGCCCGGAGCAGGGGCGAGGAAGAGGATGACCGCGGCGGCCTTGTCGGCCTGGCGGCTGGTCTTCGATTCGTAGTGGGCGTAGATGGGCGACTTCGACACCTTCTCGACGTGGTAGCGGCGGTGGAGGTCGAGCTGGCTGCCGTCGTCGGCCGGCAGCACGGCGCAGGTGCGAGGGAGGCCCTTGACGCCCGCCGGGTGGAGCGCGCGCTGCGGCACGAAGTGGAGGACGGTGCGGCGGTAGGGCGGGTACTTCGCGGGATCCTTCTTCTGCCCGGGGGGCGTGATGTCGACCAGCTCGACGGTCGTCGCCGGCGACGCGCGGCGGGCGACGAGGATCAGCGTCGAGCGGGCGAGCACCTCCTCCAGCGTCACCTCGTGGTAGTGGGTCTGGTTGGCCGACGCGGTGGGCAGCAGCGTCAGCAAGGGCAGCGCGAGCAGGGGCAGCGCGAGCAGGGGCAGCGCGAGCAGCGGCGCGAGGCGCCAGGCGGAGCGCACGAGCACGGGGCGTGGGCTGGTGGACATGGGGGGGCCTCCTCGGCGACCACGATAGCACCTCGCCTCGCGGCGGTCTCCGCGCGACGGTCCACCCCCGGCGCTCCTCGCCACGCTTGACCGCGCCCGCGGCCACGGCTATCTCACCGGGATGCCCACGCGGCCGCCCGACCCACTCGAGCGCTTCAGCCCGCCGGTGCGGGAGTGGTTCGCGAGCGCCTTCGCGGCGCCGAGCCCGGCGCAGCGGCTCGGCTGGCCGGTGATCGCCGCGGGTGAGCACGCGCTGATCAGCGCGCCCACCGGGAGCGGCAAGACGCTCGCCGCCTTCCTCTGGTGCCTCGACCGGCTCTCCAGCGAGCTCGCCGAGGGGCGCGAGCCCGCCGGCGTCCACACCCTCTACCTCTCGCCGCTGAAGGCGCTCAGCTACGACGTCGAGCGCAACCTGCGCGAGCCGCTCCGCGGGATCCGCGCGGCCGCCCGCCGCCTGGGGTTGCCGGCGCCGGCGCCGCGGGTCGCCGTGCGCACCGGCGACACCACCCCTGCGCAGCGCGCGGCCATGCGGCGGACACCGCCGCACCTCCTCATCACCACCCCGGAGTCGCTCCTCATCCTGCTCACCTCGCCGAAGAGCGCGCGGGAGCTGCTCGGGGGCGTCCGCTACGTGATCGTCGACGAGATCCACGCGCTCTGCGGCAACAAGCGCGGGATGAGCCTGGCCCTCGCCCTCGAGCGGGTCACCGCGCTCTGCGGCGAGGAGCCGGTCCGCATCGGGCTCTCCGCCACGGTGCGCCCCCTCGAGGAGGCGGCGCGCTTCCTCGGCGGGCAGCGCTGGGCCGGCGAGCGGCTGACCGCGCGGCCGGTCTCCATCGTCGACGCGGGCGCTCGCAAGGAGCTCGACCTCGCGGTGAGCGCGCCGGTCCCCGACTTCGCCGCGCTCCCCGGCGATTCCGTCTGGCCCGAGGTCTACCCCCGCCTCCTCGAGCTGATCCGAGGCGGTCGCAGCACGCTGATCTTCGTCCGCATGCGCGCGCAGGCCGAGCGGCTGAGCCGCGCGCTCAATGAGCTCGCCGGCGAGGAATCCGCCTCCTTCGGAGGCTCCGCGATGAAGGGCGAATTGCGGCGGTCTCATCCCGGAGCGGCCGAAGGCCGCGAGGACCCGCAATTCGCGCGCGCGCACCACAGCGCGCTGGCTCGTCCGCTCCGCCGCGAGCTCGAGGAGCAGCTCAAGCGCGGCGAGCTCCGCGCGCTCGTCTCGACGGGCACGCTGGAGCTCGGCATCGACATGGGCGCCATCGACCTGGTCGTGCAGCTCGGCTCGCCCGGCTCGGTGATGACCGGGCTGCAGCGGGTCGGGCGCGCCGGCCACCTCCTCGACCGCTCGAGCCGCGGGCGCGTCATCGCGCTCTACCGCGAGGACCTGGTCGAGTGCACGGTGCTCGCCCGCCGCATGCTGGACGGCGAGGTGGAGCAGCTGCAGATGCCGACGAGCGGCCTCGACGTCCTCGCCCAGCACGTGCTCTCGGCGGCCGCGAGCGGCGAGTGGACCGGCGCGGGGATCCTCCGGCTCGCCCGTCAGGCCGCGCCCTACGCCGGGCTCACCCGGGACGCGCTCGACGCGGTGCTGCGCCTCCTCGCCGGCCGCTACCCGGCCGAGGTCGCGCGCGGGCTCTCGGCGAAGCTGACCTGGGAGCGGAGCACCGATCGCCTGGCCGCGCTCCCCGGCGCGCGCCAGCTCGTGGTCACCTCCGGCGGCACCATCCCCGACAACGGCTACTACGGGCTGCAGCTCCCCGACGGCACGCGCCTCGGCGAGCTGGAGGAGGAGTTCGTCTTCGAGCGCAAGACCGGCGACGTGATCTCCTTCGGCAGCAGCAACTGGCGCATCCTGGAGATCGACGCGCAGCGAGTGACCGTCTCGCCGGCGCCGGGTCAGCCGGCCGTGATCCCCTTCTGGAAGGGCGGCCTCTTCGGGCGCGACCCGGAGCTCTCCGAGGCGATCGGCGCCTTCCGCCGCGAGCTCTTCCAGCGCGCCGAGGAGCCGCAGGCCGCCGAGGCGTGGCTGCGCGCGAGCTACCCCGTCGACGCGCAGGCGGCCGCGAACCTGGTGCGCTACTTCGGGGCGCAGCGCGAGCGCGGCCTCGCGCTCGGCACCGATCGTCAGGTGGTGGTGGAGGCCTGGGGCGACGACCTCGGCGACCACCGGGTGGTGATCCACTCCTGCTTCGGCAACCGCCTGAACGCGGCCTGGGCGCTGGCGCTGCGCCGGCAGCTGCGGCTCCGGCTCGGCGTTGACCCGCAGGTGATGTCCGACGACGGCGCTATCCTGGTCCGGCTGCCGGGCGGCGAGGCGCCCCCGCCGCTCGACCTCCTCGACTGGGTCACCCCCGAGGAGCTCGAGGAGCTGGTGCTCGCCGAGCTCGCCAACTCGTCGATGTACGGCACGCTCTTCCGGCAGAACGCGGCGCGCTTCCTGGTCCTCGGCCGCAAGGGCGCGGGCAAGCGCACGCCGCTCTGGCTGCAGCGGCTGCGCGCCAAGGACCTGCAGGAGGCGACCGCGGAGCTCGCCGACTTCCCGGTGCGCCTCGAGACCTACCGCGAGCTCCTGCAGGAGCTCCTGGCGATGCCGCGGCTGCGCGCGCTCCTCGAGCGCCTCCGCGCCGGCGAGGTGCGGGTGGTGCAGCAGCGGGTGCCCGGGCCCTCGCCGGTGGCGAGCGGCCTCCTGCAGCGCTTCATCGGCCAGTACATGTACGAGTACGACGAGCCGCGCGCGGAGCGGACGCTCCGCCGGCTGCAGCTCGATCGCACGCTCCTCGACCAGCTCCTCGGCCGCGACGACCTCTCCGAGCTGCTCCTCCCCGAGGCGCGCGAGGAGCTGGAGCGGCAGTGGCAGGGGCGCGGCGAGCGCAGCCGCGCGCGGGACGCCGAGGAGCTCTTCGCGCTGGTGCTGCGCCTGGTCACGCTGCCCGAGCGTGAGCTCGCGGCGCGCTGCGCGGTCGACCCGGCCCCGCTGGTCGCGTCGCTCGTCGAGGACGGGCGCCTCGCGAGGTTCGAGCCGCGCGCGGGCGAGGCCTGGGTCTGCGCCAGCGAGGACCTCGGCCTGCTCACAGCGGCCCACGCGCCGCGGGTGGCGCGGGGCGCGCGTGGGGGGGCGCAGCCGGCGCCGCGCCTGGCGCCCCTGGCCGCGCGGGAGGAGGTCCTGGCGCGCGTGGTGGACAGCCTGGGGCCAGTCACCTGGGACGAGCTCGCGGCGCAGACGGGCTTCCCGCGCGAGGAGCTGGGGCCGGCCGTCGACGCGCTGCTGCAGGGCGGGCGGCTGCTCCGCGGCCGCTTCCGCGCCGACGCGGACGAGGCGCTCTGCACGCGCCACAACCTCGAGCAGCTGCGACGCCGCAGCCTGACCCTGGCGCGGCGTCGCGTGGAGCCGGTCTCCCCGGCGGCGCTGCAGCAGCTGGTCCTCGGTCTGCATGGTGTGGTCGGCTCCGAGACGCCCGCCTCACCCGCGCGGCTCCTCGAGGCGCTCGAGCAGCTGGCGCTCTGGCCGCTGCCCGCCGAGGCGCTCGAGCGCGACCTGCTCCCCGCGCGCGTGCCCGGCTACCGCCCCGCGTGGCTCGACGAGCTGATCGCCTCGGGGGAGGTCGCCTGGACCGGGAGACAGGGCCAGCGCGTCTGCCTGCTGCCGGCCGGCCTCGGGGAGGCCGCGCTCCTCGCGCCGCCCGCTCCGCTGCCGCTCGGCGAGGAGGCCCTCGCGGTGGAGGCGGCCCTGCGCGAGCGAGCCGCGAGCTTCCTCTCGGAGCTCGCGGCGGCGCTCCCCGGCTCCCTGGGGGCGGTGCAGCGGGGTCTCTGGGAGCTGGTCTGGGCGGGTCGCGCGTCCAACGATCGCTTCGAGGCGCTCCGCCGCGGGCTGCTCGCCTCCTTCGAGCCGCCGGCGCTGCCCTCGGCGCGGCCCCAGGGCGGCAGGCCGCGGCTCGGGCTCCGCGCGCGCGCGGCGCTGACCGCGGCGGCCACGCCCTGGAGCGGGCGCTGGTCGCTGCTCCCGGCGGCGCCGGCCGAGCTCGACGGACGGGCGCGGGTCGAGCTCCTCCTCGGCCGCCACGGCCTCCTCGCGCGCGAGCTCCTGGCCCTCGAGGAGGCGGCGCGCTGGTCGGAGCTCTACCCGCTGCTCAAGCAGCTCGAGCTCGCCGGCGAGCTGGGGCGCGGCGTCTTCGTGCGCGGGCTCGCGGCCGCGCAGTTCGCTCCCTCGGAGACGGTGGACCGGCTGCGCGCCCTGGCGGCGCACCCCTCACCGCCGACGCTGATCAACGCCTGCGACCCGGCCCTCCTCGCGCCGGCGCTCGGGCTCCCGCTCCCGCCGGGCGCCACGCTCCCGCGGCGCCCCTCGAGCTACGCCGTCCTCGAGCGGGGCGAGGTGGTGCTGGCGGCCGAGCGCCTCGGCCGCGCCCTCTTCCTCCGCGAGGCCGAGCCACCCCGTCAGCGGAGCTGGCTCGCCTGCCTCGCCGCGCTCCTCGAGCGAGGCCACCGGGCGGTGCGCGTCGAGCAGGTGAACGGCGCGCCCGCGCTGCGCTCGCCGCTGCGTCCGCTCCTCGAGGACCTCGGCTACCGGCCCGACGGCCGCGGGCTCGAGCGCCGGCGGTTCGGGTAGCCCGCAGCCCGGCCCCGAGCGTGGGCGCACCGCTGCTCACGGATCGCTGGAGCGGCCCGTCACCTCAGAGGTCACGCCCCGCTCGCATGGCGCACTGCAGAAACCCTATTGTGCGGCGCACAAGCCTGTGGTAGGGATGTCGGCGGAGGTAAGCCGATGACTACCCGTTATGCGTCGCTGGTCGCCACTGGAAGGTACGTCCCGCCGCTCGAGATCACCAATGCTGCACTGCAAGATAGATTTCGTGCGATCGCGCCGGACTTTGTCAGCAAGATGGAGGAGCGCTCCGGGATCCGCACCCGCTGGTACGCGCCGGAGGACTGGGTCACCTCGGACCTCGCGCTGCAGGCCTCGCGCGACGCCCTGAAGAAGGCGAACCGGTCCCCCGAGGACGTCGACCTCATCCTCCTCGGCACCGACACCCCCGACTACATCAGCCCCTGCACCTCCGCGGTGTTGCAGCACAAGCTCGGCGCGAAGAACGCCGGCACCTTCGACATCGGCTGCGCCTGCGCGTCGTTCCCCACCGGGTTCGCCGCCGCCGCGGGCATGATCGCGGCCAACCCGTCGATCAAGACGGTGCTCGTGGTCGGCGTCTACATGATGCACAAGCTCACCGACCCGAACGACCCCACCATCTTCTTCTACGGCGACGGCGCTGGCGCCGCGGTGCTCGAGGCCGCGGATCGCCCGGGCTTCGTCTCCTCGGCGCTCCAGGCCGACGGCAGCTACCACAACCGCTGGGGCATCTTCGCTGGCGGCACCGCGGAGCCGGTGACCGAGGCCGCGCTGAAGGCCGGCCGCACCAAGTGCCGGCTGATCGAGCGCTACCCGGGCGAGGTCAACGAGGAGGGCTGGCCGCGCCTGGTGCGCCAGCTCGCCACGAACGGCGGCTTCTCCGTCGACGCCATCGACTTCTTCATCTTCACGCAGGTCAACCGCGGCGTGATCGAGAACGTGATGAAGACCCTCGGCCAGCCGATGGAGCGCACCCACACGGTGATGGAGAAGTGGGGCTACACCGGCTCGGCCTGCATCCCGATGGCGCTCGACGACGCGATCCAGGCGGGCAAGCTCCACTCCGGGCAGCTGGTCTGCCTGGTCGGCTCCGGCGTCGGCTACAACCAGGCGGGCGTCGCCTTCCGCATGCCGTAGCGAGGCGGGCGTCGCGCTGCTGCATGGCGTAGCCAGGCGGGCCCGGGCTTCGTCGGGCGCGCAGCGCTTCAGGGCGCGCAGCGCTCCATCTCGCAGTCCCAGGGCTTGCCGCCCGCGCAGACCGGCGTGCACTTGACCGTCGCGGTGCAGCCGCACTTGGTGCAGCACTCGGCGCCCTTCTGGTCCAGGCAGCTCGCGCTGCACTTGCCGAGGGCCGCGTCGAGGCCGGCCCCGCCCACGTCGAGCTTGCCGCCCGCGTCGGGCCCCAGGCCGCAGACGTTGGCGACGCCGCCACCGCCGCAGCTCTGCGGCGCGGTGCAGGTGCCGCAGGAGAGCACGTCGCTGCAGCCGTCGGAGATGGTGCCGCAGGTCTTGCCCGCCGCCGCGCAGGTCTTCTTGGTGCAGGTCCCCTCGCCGCAGACGTTGGCGACGCCGCCACCGCCGCAGCTCTGCGTCCCCGTGCAGCTCGCGCCGCACTGGAGCACCTGACCGCAGCCGTCGGGCATCGAGCCGCAGTTCTTCCCCGCCGCCTGGCAGGTCGTGGGGGTGCAGGCGGTCGCGTCGGCCTTCGGCTTGCTGCTGTCGTCGCTGCAGGCGGCCATCAGCAGCGCCGCCACGCTGGCGAGCAGCGTACTCGTTCTCATCCTTGCCTCCTTGTCTGGTCGGAGAGGGGCTGGCCCACGCGGGCTGGCCCACGCGGGTTACCTACGTGGGGAGCGGGGGAAATATTCCAGGTAACGGCGACTCCCGGGCAGCGGGGGGCAAGGCCGGAGCTCAGAGCGGGATGTTGCCGTGCTTGCGCGGCGGGTTCTCCTGCCGCTTGTTGCCCAGCATGCGGAGCGCCTGGATCAGCCGCGGCCGCGTGTCGCGCGGACGGATCACCTCGTCGATGAACCCCAGCTCCGCGGCCTTGTAGGGGTTGGCGAAGGTGCGGCGGTACTCGGCGATGTACTGCGCGCGCGCCGCGGCCGGATCCTCGGCCCGCAGCAGCGCCTCGCGGTAGATGATGTTGACCGCGCCCTCCGGGCCCATCACCGCGATCTCGGCGTTCGGGTAGGCGTAGTTCACGTCGGCGCGGATGTGCTTCGAGGCCATCACGTCGTAGGCGCCGCCGTACGCCTTGCGGGTGATCAGGGTGATCTTCGGCACCGTGGCCTCGGCGAAGGCGAAGAGCAGCTTGGCGCCGTGCTTGATGATGCCGCCGAACTCCTGGTCGGTGCCGGGCAGGAAGCCCGGCACGTCGACCAGCGTGAGGAGCGGCAGGTTGAAGGCATCGCAGAAGCGCACGAAGCGCGCGCCCTTCACCGAGGCGTTGATGTCGAGGCAGCCCGCCAGGTGGAGCGGCTGGTTGGCGACCACGCCGATCGAGCGACCGTCGAGGCGCGCGAAGCCGACCACCATGTTCGGCGCGAAGTGCTCCTGCACCTCGAGGAAGTAGCCGTCGTCGACGACCGCGCGCACGATCTCCTTGATGTCGTACTGCCTGGCCGGGTCGAGCGGCACCAGCGCGTCGAGCCGCTCCTCGACGCGATCCGGCGGATCGCTGGTCGGGACGCGCGGCGGATCCTCCTGGTTGTTCTGCGGCAGGAACGAGAGCAGCTCGCGGACCGCCTGCAGGCAGCTCCGCTCGTCGGGGAAGGCGAAGTGCGCGACGCCCGACTGCGTGTTGTGCGTCGACGCGCCGCCGAGCTTCTCCTTGCTCACCTCCTCGTGCGTGACCGCCTTGATCACGTCGGGGCCGGTGATGAACATGTAGCTCGTCGACTCCACCATCAGGATGAAGTCGGTGATCGCCGGCGAGTAGACCGCGCCGCCCGCGCACGGCCCCATGATCGCCGAGATCTGCGGGATCACCCCCGAGCAGAGCGTGTTGCGCAGGAAGATGTCGGCGTAGCCGGCGAGCGACTCGACGCCCTCCTGGATGCGCGCGCCGCCCGAGTCGTTGAGCCCGACGACGGGCGCGCCGACCCTTGCGGCGAGGTCCATGATCTTGCAGATCTTGGAGGCGTAGGCGCCGGAGAGGCTGCCGCCGAAGACCGTGAAGTCCTGCGCGAAGACGTAGGTGAGCCGGCCGCGCACCTGGCCGTAGCCGGTGACCACGCCGTCGCCGAGGACCTTGCGCTCCTGCATGCCGAAGTCGGCGCAGCGGTGCGTGACGAAGCGGTCGAGCTCGATGAAGCTCCCCGGGTCGAGCAGCGCCTCGACGCGCTCGCGCGCGGTGAGCTTGCCGGCCTCGTGCTGCTTGGCGATGCGGTCGGCGCCGCCGCCGAGGAGCGCCTGCGCCTCGAGCTGCTCGAGCCGCGCGAACGGGTCAGCGGCGTCGGCGGGCGCGGTGGCGGCGGCGCGCGGGGGCGGCGGCGTGGTGGCGGCGTCGCGCGGGGGCGGCGGGGCGGTGGCGGCGTCGCGCGGGGGCGGCGGGGCTGCTGCGGGCTCTGGCCTCGGGCTGGGCTGCCTCACGGGGTGGTCCTCTCCTCGATGTAGCGCAGGATGGTCTGGATCGTCTCGGGGCGCAGGTCCACCAGCTCGGCGTCGCTGCCGCGCTCCGGGTGGTCGGGGTCGTGGTGGACGAGGGCCCGGAGCTCCAGGCGCTCGCCGGTCGGCAGGCCGAAGCGGAGCCGGGCGCGGGCCTCGCCCTCCACGGGGAGCGCGCGGTCGAAGCGCAGGCGCGGCGGCAGCCCGATGCTCCGGCTCAGCCGGTAGCGGCGCTCCCCGGCGGCGGGGCCGCTCTCCAGCGCGAGCTCGACGACGACCTGCAGCGGGGCCTCTGGCATGGCTCTGACAAGCTCCTGGACGAACACAGGAGTGTGTCTGCCGCACCGCGGGGTGTCAACCGCGAGGCCCGGGACCCTCCCCGCTAACGGGCGCCGCTGGGGCGCGGGTGCTCGACGGTAGCGCTCTCGACGACGATGCCCGAGTCCTGGATCGCCTGCAGCAGGCGGCCGAGGTCGCCGTCGTAGCTGCGGAGGTCAAAGGTCTGCGGCAGCGCGTTGCCCGAGTGGACGACCACCTTGATCGCCCCGTTGGTCCCCTGCGTACGGACGGCGGCCTTCAGGACGGTCCGGAGCCGCTTCATCACGGTGACGTGATCGGTGCGCGCCGAGATGGACTCGTCGCGGGGCACCGACACCTCGACGCGGTGGAGTCTGCCGGCAGGAGCAGCGGGCGGCCGCGCCTGCTGGGCCTTCGGCGGCTCGGCCTTCGGCGGCCGGGCGGTCTGGGCTCGCCAGCCGGACAGGCGCAGCAAGGGCTGCAGGAACGAGAGACCGGACCAGCGCGCCGGTGGCTGCTTGGGCGGTGTGGGCGGCTGCGCGTGGGCGGAGACAGAGACGAGAGCGAGCAAGGCGACGGTGATGGCAAGCTTCATGGGGGGACCTCCTCGGCGGTGCTCTGCATCGGCCGAGCCAAGGCCGTGACCGACTTCGTTGTTGTCCGTCGAGGTGTTGGCGCTCGCCACGCGCCGCAGGAGCATTCGCCTGATGGCGTGCCCTGCAGCCAGCTGCGACAGGGGCGACCACCGGGAGCGATCGCGTGCGCGGCCGCGTGCTCGCGGGCTACTGCAGGTTCTCGGGATCATCTTCGCCGAGGTCGAGGAGCGAACGCTTCATGGCGTCATCGCGCAGCGGAAGCCCACCCTGACATCGACGTGATTGGGAGGCCTCGAGAACCGAAACCTCGGCGAGAGCCAGTCGCCACTCGGGCACCCTCGCTCACCGTCCGTGAACGAGCCTCCCCGCAGCGCGCGGTCGGTTCCGCGCAGCGGGCCTCTTGGATTCCAACGCTCGCCCTGGTAGCGATCCGAGTACCAGTCGGCGACCCACTCTCGTACGTTTCCGACCATGTCTTGCCGGCCAGGGAGGCTGTTGCCGGCGGGCTTGCTGCCCACGGGCCAGGACCTGCGCCGATCGCATCCGAAGCCGCGGTCGGTCCAGACCTCGCCGGGGCGGAGCCGGTTGTGCTTCTCCACCATCATCACGACGCGCTCGCAGGTTGGCTGCTCGTTCCCCCAGGGATAGAACCGTCCGTCGGTGCCCCGCGCTCCGTTCTCCCACTCGGACTCCGTCGGCAGCCGCTTGCCTGCCCAGACGCAGTAGGCGCGAGCCTGATGCCAGGTGACGCCGTTGATCGGGTGCCTGTCGCCTCCTTTGACTGCCCAGTTGCAGAAACCCGGCGGCCCGCACGCGCGGCCGCTGAGCGGCGCTGTGCACGTGCCCGCGTCGACGCAGCGGCGGTACTGCGCGACGGTCACCTCCCCAGCCAGGAGCACGAGGAGCGAACGCTTCATGGCGTCATCGCGCAGCGGAAGCCAATTCTGTAGTCGGTGTAGCCGGGGCGCCGGGCAAACCGGAACTTCGGCGAGAGCCAGTCACCGCTCGGGCAGCCTCGCTCACCGTCGGTGAAAGAGCCACCCCGCAGCGCGCGGTCGGTTCCGCGCAGCGGGCCTCTCGGGTTCCAGCGCGAGCCCTGGTAGCGATCCGAGTACCAGTCGGCAACCCACTCTCGCACGTTCCCGACCATGTCTTGCAGGGCGTAGGGGCTGTTGCCGGCGGTCTTGCTGCCCACGGGCCAGGACCTGCGCCGATCGCATCCCCAGCCTCGGTCAGTCCAGTTTTCGCCCGGGCGGTGGTCGTTGTGCTCTTTCACCATCATGACGACGCGCTCGCAGGAGGGCTGCTCGTTCCCCCAGGGATAGAGCCGTCCGTCGGTGCCCCGCGCTGCTTTCTCCCACTCGGACTCCGTCGGCAACCGCTTGCCGGCCCAGGTGCAGTAGGCGCGAGCCTGGAGCCAGGTGACACCGTTGACCGGGTGTCTATCGCGTCCCTTGACCCCCCAGTTGCAGAAGTCTGACGGCCCGCAAGCCTGCCCGCTGATCGGTGCCGCACAGGCCCCCGTGTCGACGCAGCGACGATATTGCGCGACGGTGACCTCGTGCAGGTCCATGTAGAAGGAGTCGAGGTAGATGCGCTGCGCGGGTGCGCTGTCCTCGTGAACGCCCCAGTCGCAGTACCGCGGGCCCTTGCCTCCCCGGATGAACCAGCCGGCGGGCACGAGCGCCATCGGCGAGAGGTCGTTGCGGTTCCAGGTCCCGGCGAGCTTCGCGACGACCTCGTTCGCCATCGCGCGATGGCCCTCTCCGTCACAGCGCCCGCGACTGGTGCCAGCGCGGGTGGCCACAGCTGTCGCTGCATCGTGGAGCGTGACGCTGAGGACGCAGCGCCTGCCAGAGCGCGCGAGCTCACTGACCAGGAACGCTCCGGCGCCGAGGCAGGATGCGATCCGCTGCCGGCAGGCCAGCTTGCGACAGGGGCCCGCATCCGCCAGAGCTTGCTGCAGCCGTTCGGCCGGGATGCACTCGAAGCGGCCCGTCGCGGTCAGGCGTGAGGCCAGCTCTGCAGCGAGCGCGCCGCGGGTTGTGGCCGCGAGTCCAGGGTCATTGACCTGGACGCTGAGCACGGCGGCGAGGGTCTTCTGGGGCGCAGCCTTGGCAAGGCCAAGCCCAGGCCAGCGGGCCGCTGTGAGGAGCAGCACGAGCAGAGCGCGCGACAAGGTCATGGCGTCATCGCGCAGCGGAAGCCAAGCGCAGCACCCGCTTGATCAGGAGGGCTCGAGAAGCGGAGCCTGGGTGACAGTGGATCACCGCTCGGGCACCCTCGATCACCAACGGTGAACGAGCCTCCACGCATACCTCGCTCGGTCCCGCGACGCGGACCCCTAGGGTTCCGGCGAGGCCCTTGGTAGCGGTCGGAGTGCCAGTCGGCGACCCACTCCAGCACGTTTCCGACCATGTCTTGCAGGCCGTAGGGGCTCTTGCCGGCAGGCTTGCTGCCCACTGGCCAGGTCGTCTTCCGATCGCAACCCATGCCTCGGTCGGTCCAGACCTCTCCAGGACGGAGCCGGTTGTGCTTCTCCACCATCATGACGACGCGTTCGCAGGTTGGCTGCTCGTTCCCCCAGGGATAGAGTCGTCCGTCGGTGCCCCGCGCACCCTTCTCCCATTCCGACTCGGTCGGCAACCGCCTGCCTGCCCAGGCACAGTAGGCACGGGCCTGTTGCCAGTTGACGCCATTGACCGGGTGCGTGTCGCGCCCCTTCACCTCCCAGTTACAGAAGCCCGGAGGCCCGCAGGTGCGCCCGCTGAGCGGGGCTGTGCAGCTGCCGGCGGCGACGCAGTGACGGTATTGCGCGACGGTCACCTCGTGGAGGTCCAAGTAGAACGCATCGAGGTAGACGCGCTGTGCAGCTGCGCTGTCTTCGGGAACGCCCCAGTCGCAGTACCGCGGGCCCTTGCCTCCTCGGATGAACCAGCCGGCGGGCACGAGCACCATCGGGGAGAGGTCGTTGCGGTTCCAGGTCCCGGCGAGCTTCGCGACCACCTCGCTCGCCATCGCCCGATGGCCTTGCTCGTCACAGCGCCCGCGACTGGTAGCGACGCGGGTGGCCACGCCTGTCGCTGCGTCGTGGAGGACCGCGCTGAGAACGCAGCCCCTGCCAGCCCGCGTGAGCTTGGTGACCAGGAGCGCTCCGGCGCCGAGGCGGGTCGCGACGTGCTGCTGGCAAACCTGCTTGCGACAGGGACCAGCATCCGCCAGCGCCCGCTCCAGTCGTTCGGCCGGGACGCAGTCGAAGCGGTCAGTTGCAATGAGGCGTGACGCTAGCTCGGCGTAGAGTGCGCCGCGAGTGGGGGCCGCGAGTCTAAGGTCCTTGACCTGGACGCTGAGGACAGCGACGAGTGTCTTCGTGGGCGCGGCATCGACGGGCCGCACGCGAAGCAAACAGGTCCCAGTCAGGAGCACGAGGAGCGAACGCTTCATGGCGTCATCGCGCAGCGGAAGCCAATTCTGTAGTCGGTGTAACCGGGGCGCTCGGAGAACCGGAACTTCGGCGAGAGCCAGTCGCCGCTCGGGCAGCCTCGCTCACCGTCGGTGAAAGAGCCCCCCCGCAGCGCGCGGTCGGTTCCGCGCAGCGGGCCTCTCGGGTTCCAGCGGGAACCCTGGTAGCGATCCGAGTACCAGTCGGCGACCCACTCCTGCACGTTCCCGACCATGTCTTGCAGGCCGTAGGGGCTGTTGCCGGCGGTCTTGCTGCCCACCGGCCAGGACCTGCGCCGATCGCATCCCCAGCCTCGATCTGTCCAGTTTTCGCCCGGGCGGTGATGGTTGTGCTCTTTCACCATCATGACGACGCGCTCGCAGGAGGGCTGTTTGTTCCCCCAGGGATACAGCCGTCCGTCGGTGCCCCGCGCTGCTTTCTCCCACTCGGACTCCGTCGGCAACCGCTTGCCGGCCCAGGTGCAGTAGGCGTGAGCCTGAGGCCAGGTGACGCCGTTGATCGGGTGCCTGTCGCGTCCCTTGACCCCCCAGTTGCAGAAGTCTGACGGCCCGCAAGCCTGCCCGCTGATCGGTGCCGCACAGGCCCCCGTGTCGACGCAGCGACGGTATTGCGCGACGGTGACCTCGTGCAGGTCCATGTAGAAGGAGTCGAGGTAGATGCGCTGCGCGGGAGCGCTGTCCTCGTGAACGCCCCAGTCGCAGTACCGCGGGCCCTTGCCCCCTCGGATGAACCAGCCGGCGGGCACGAGCGCCATCGGCGACAGATCGTTGCGGTTCCAGGTCCCGGCGAGCTTCGCGACGACCTCGTTCGCCATCGCGCGATGGCCCTCTCCGTCACAGCGCCCGCGACTGCTGCCGGCGCGGGTGGCCGCGCCCGTCGCTGCGTTGTGGAGCGTGACGCTGAGAACGCAGCGCCTGCCAGAGCGCGCGAGCTCACTGACGAGGAACGCTCCAGCGCTGACGCTGGTCGCGACCCGCTGCTGGCAGGCCAGCTTGCGACAGGGGCCCGCATCCGCCAGCGCTTGCTGCAGCCGCTCGGCCGGGATGCACTCGAAGCGGCCAGTAGCGGTAAGGCGCGATGCCAGCTCCGAGTCGAGCGCGCCGCGGGTTGTGGCCTCGAGTCGAAGCTCCTTGACCTGCACGCTGAGCACAGCGACGCGTGTCGTCGTCGGCGCGGCCTCGGCCGGGACGGCGAGCAGCACCACGTCGATCAAGAGTATCCATCGGGCGAACCGTCCTCGCATCATCTGGACACCTTCCACTGGCCACGGGGGACCACCAGAAGTCCGCTGCTCCACTCCCAGTCTTTGAAGTCCATGCGGTCGTCGAAGAGGAACGAGTCGTCCGGACCGCTCCTCCAGTGCACCTCATGGATCTTGCCGCGGACGAGGATGGCGCAGTGTCCCACCGGGCGACCGCGATCGACCCCGGAGGTCAGGACGAAGCCGAACTCGCAGGCCTTGATCAAGGCGAGCTGCGGCGCGATTCGAGCCGCCGCGGTCGCTGAGAGAGACCGAGCCGGAGAGGTCTTGTAGTCCACCAGCCGATCATGCACCGGGATCCCGTCGTAGGTCCCCGGCTCGCGGAGCGCGAGGCGGGCCTTCTGCAGGTGGTGGCGCCATCCGGAGGCATCACGCGCCCATCTCGGGCGCACCACGTCCGGGTTGAAGTAGACGCTGATCCACCCGCCCTTCACGAGCTGCCGCGCGATCTCGGTGAACTCGGCGCCCGCGCTCGGCAGTCCGTGCCGCAGCGCTCTCCAGATGGGGCTGCTCGGGCGCGCGCCCGCCTTTGGCGCCGGCGCGCCGAACGTCTTCGCGAAGCCGAGCTCGCCGACGTCGAGGAGGTACTGCATGCAGCTCGTGAACTGGAGCTGCTTCTCTCGCGCGTGCTCGTAGGCGAACTTCGCCTGCTGAGCGCCCTGATAGGTGGTCTCCAGCCACTTGCTGCCGAAGTGAGTGCCGGTCCTGTGCGGGAAGGAGAGCGTCGGGGGCGTCAGCGCCGGCGAGCTGATCACCTGCCGGTGTACCAGCGCCATGCCGCGAGCGGCGGCGCCGAGGTTGTGCGCGAGGAGATTGTGGCAGTCGACGGGCAGAGCGAGCGAACGGTACTTCAGCTCGTCGCCCACGCGCACCTCGAAGCCGACGCTGAAGAAGTAGTCGGTCGCCACGCCGCCCGGACCTCGGCGGCGGACCCCCTCCTGCCGGCAGCCCGCGGGGATGACGACGCACGACTCTCGCTCGAAGCGGTTGCCGCCGGTGTTGAAGTCGACGACGAGGTGCGCCGGCTGCCAGTCGGGTCTCCACGCCCCGGCGAGCGCGAGCGAGCGGTGCGTCCAGGGGCCATGAAAGACGCGTCCCTTCTTCTCCTGCTTGGTCTCCTGCTCGGTCTCCTTCTTCGTCTTGACGGGCGGTGCCTTCCACGCCTCCTGGTACCAGTGCTCCCAGGTGGAAGCTGGCGCGGGGAGGTCGTTACGGTAGGTTGGCGTGTCCTTGCGGCCATGGACCGCGAAGTAGAACTTCGTCCCCTCGCGACGGATCTGCACGTCGAAGCGGGCGAGCTCGGTCTTGCCGCTCCAGCGCTGCCCCTTCCCGTCGACCTCGTAGAGCACGAGCTGGCACGGCGCCTTGACGAGCTCGTAGAGGTTCTCGACGCGCTCGACGCGGAGTCCGAGCCGCCCCTCGGCGCCCGCCCAGAGCGGGCCGCTGTTCTCGACGAACGCTCCCGTGGCCGGGTCCTTGCGACGCGGCACCATGGTGAAGCTCAGCTTGTCCATCTCGTCCCCCTCTACGCGCCGAAGAGATCGGCGAGGATGAAGAGGCAGCCCGGACCGACCCTCTCCTCGCGACGTACGCCCTGGTGCTCGAGGAACTGGTCCAGCGCCGCTCGCGTCCTCGGCCCGACGACGCCGTCCAGCGCGCCCGGCTCGTAGCCGAGCCCGAGGAGCCGCACCTGGATCCCGAACCCATCCTGCGGGGAGCCGAGGAGCGCCGCCGCGTCGACCACGCGCTCGTCGTGCGCCGCGAAGGGCTCGCGCATCCAGGGGGCCCAGAGCTCGAGCCGGCGCTCGCCGAGCTCCAGGGTGACGAGGTAGTCCTCGTCGAGGGGGAGCTCATCCCAGCGGAGCTCGCCCTCGTCGCTGGTCACGCGGCCTGGCCACTCGCGCCCGGCGCCCCGCAGCGTGCAGCGGAGGCGCTTCAGCGGGTAGTCGTGGCAGCTCCGCAGGCGGACCCAGACGTGGCCGGTCAGCGACGGGCGCGCGATGCGCCTCACGCGGACGGTGTGGGTGGTCTCTGTCGCCAGGCCGCTCGCCTCCCAGCGCCAGGGGACGTGGAGCAGCCCCGGCTCGTCGGTCGCGTCGAAGACGAAGTGCGCTCCGTCGGCGGAGAGCCGCGTGGCGCCCACGTCGTTGCAGAGGTGGCGGCGGATCTCGTGCGGGTCGCGCGTGCCCCAGTTGAAGGTGGCGAGGTCCTCCGCGGTCAAGCCGGCGCGGCGCGCCAGCTGCTCCAGGGTCTCGCCGGTCTTCACCCGGTG
>JAKLHH010000001.1 GCA_022710245.1 Myxococcota bacterium | reverse complement strand
GATCGGCAAGGGCGGCATGGAGAAGGCGACGCTCGAGGCCTGCAAGGAGCTCGGCGCGGTCTACCTCTCCGCCATCGGCGGGCTCGCCACCATCCTCGCCCGCTCGGTGAGGCGCGTGCTGACCGTGCACAAGCTGAAGGAGTTCGGCGTCCCCGAGGCGATGTGGGTGATCGAGGTCGAGCGGTTCCCGACCATCGTCACCATGGACTCGCATGGCCGCTCCATCCACGACGAGGTGCTGAGGGCCTCGCACCACGAGTACGAGCGGCTGCTCGGCGGCTAGTACCTCGCCGCAGTGGTCTTGATCGGTTGGCTATCGCAGAAGGGGCAGTTGCCACGCAGCCTGGGCCGCGGCTTCGCCGCGCGCCTCGCAGAGGCGGCTGCGCGCGAGAGCTGCGCCCAGGACGAGCGAGCGCGAGTGCGCGCATGCTGGCGGCTCGCTTGAGCGAGCGAGGCGGGGCCCGGCTCGGGTGTGCGACGACCGCGCTACGGGCCGGTCGCGACGACGGCGTGAACCAGTCAAAACCACTGCGGCGAGGTACTAGCGCTTCTTCGGCGCCCCCACCCGCGCCTGCGAGAAGATCGCGGCGGCGGCCCGCTCGTCCATGCGGCCGAGGAGCTTGTCCTTCGCCGGGTCGCGCACCTGCTCGTCGACGAGCCCCTTGATCTTCTGCATGGCGGCGACCAGCGCGGCGTACGGCTTGGGGTTCGGGTTGGCGGGGATGAAGGTGGGCTCGCCGCGGAAGTAGACGACCAGCACCACGCGCTCGCCCACTCGCCGGCCCATGAACTTCTGCCCGTCCTCGACGACGCGCACGCTCTTCGGACCGCTCGAGCCGAGGACCTGCTTCTCGGAGCCGACCACGATCACGGCGTCGGCGCCGACCTTCGTGCGCAGCTCGGCGCAGAGCTGGTCGAGGGAGTCGCGGAGCTGGGTCAGCTCCGGGGCGAGGACGCGAGGCGGCTCGTGCGCGCAGGCCGCGAGGAGGAAGGCCGGGAGGAGGATGAGGGACCGAGGAGGCCGCATCTCAGCTCAGCGGGTCACGGTGATGTAGCCGGAGCGGAAGCGCTGTCCACCCCAATCGACCTCCACATAGCCCGAGGTCGCGCTGCCGGGGATGTAGATGATCCAGGCGTCCTGGCTGGGGCTGAGGCGCTTCGGCAGCGCGCGCCCGTTGAAGTAGATGGTGGCGCCGTGCTGGAACGGACGGAGGTAGACGTGGAGCTCCGTGCCGGGGCGACCCGAGCTCGGCTGCACGTCGACGGTCATCGAGGGGGCGGCGGGCTGCGGCGGTCCGCCGGCGGGCGCGTAGACCGGCCCCGGCGGCGGTCCGCCAGCGGGTGCGTAGACCGGCCCCGGCGGCGGTCCACCGGCCGGCGCATAGACGGGCCCCGGCGGCGGTCCACCGGCCGGCGCATAGACGGGCCCCGGCGGCTGCTGCGGCGCGGGCGCGTAGGCCGGCGGCGGCTGCTGCGGCGCGGGCGCGTAGGCGGGCTGCGGCGGGGGCGGCTGGTAGGCCGGCTCGGGCGGGAGGTAGCAGCCGGTGACTCCGAGCAGCGACAGCGCGAGCAAGGCTCTCTTCATCGGGACCTCCGCCTCGGCGAGCGATGCCTCGACGATCGCGCGACTCGCGGCTTCCGTCAACAGGCACAGGCGTCGTCGAGAGGAGACGCGAGCGGTCAGGGGCGCGGGGCGCCCGTCCGACGGAGGCCGGCGCCGACGGCGAGCAGGTAGACCGCGCCGCCGGCGAGGAGCGTGCTGGTGAAGCCGAAGTGGAGCGAGAGGAGCATCGCCAGCACCGACCCGAGCACGGAGGCCGCGCCGTTGAGGCCCCAGGCCCAGGGCACGATCTCCTCGTGCCGGCCCGTGCAGAGGCGCAACCCCGTCGGCAGGAGCATCCCCATCAGCAGCGCCATGGGCGCGATCAGCACCACCGAGAGCGCCACCCGCCCGCCGAAGCTCCAGGTCGTGGCGGGCTCGAGGAAGCGGCCGAGGAGGGAGGCGTAGGCGAGGCTGAGCGCGGCGACGCCCACGCCGGCGCCGACCAGCAGCCAGAGCAGGCGCCGCGGCTGCGTCACCCGCCCGCTGAGCAGGCTCCCGAGGCCGCTGAAGAGGAGCAGCGAGAAGAGCACCACGCGGAGCGAGTGGGTCGGGTGACCGAGGTGGAGCGAGAAGCGGTTGAGGAGCGCGATCTCGATCAGGATGTAGCCGACGCCGAGACAGATGAAGAACAGCAGGTCGCGCAGCTTGGAGCCGGTCTTGCCGGCGAGCGCGGCCCGGCGGCCCAGCCAGAGCGGGATGATGATGCCGCCCGCCACGAGCGCGCCGACGATGCCGAGGAGCGCGAAGAGGACCACGATGGAGTAGCTGTTCAGCATCATCGGGCCCTTGGCGAAGAGGTCGCTGAGGACCCGCTCGGGCTTGACCGAGTAGAAGAAGAAGGGGCGGTCGTCGAAGACCGGCCGGACGTCGATGGGGAAGCCGGCGTAGAACTCCCGAGGGTCGCCGCGGCCGAGGACGATCCCCACCGGGTTCTTGTAGTCGCCGCGCGGCGAGTGGGAGATCTCGAAGCGGCGCTTCGCGCAGGCCGCGTGGAGCAGGTCGAGCTCGGCGTCGGTGAAGGGGCTGCGCTTGACGAGGAGCGTGCCGAGCCGGTCCACGGAGGCGGCGAAGACGTGGCGGTGCGGCTCGCGGACGCCGAGCCGGGTCAGCGCCTCTCGCGCCAGGCCGGCGAGGCGGACGAACTCCATCCCCCGCACCTTGACCCAGCGGCTCATGGTGACGATCCCGTCGGGCGTCAGGTGGGTCAGGTAGTCCTCGAAGGCCTCCACCGTGTAGAGGTGGTTCTCGGTCAGCGCGAAGGCGCCGGCCGCCGTCGCCGCCCAGGTGTCGACGAGGGTCGCCTGGATCACGTCGAAGCGCAGGTTGGTGCGCTGCACGAAGGCGCGCCCCTCGGCGACGTTCGGGTACACCTGCGGCTGGCCGTAGAGGTCCCCGTTGTAGTCGCGGTAGCGCCCGCGCATCACGTCGTTGAGGATGATCGGGTTGATCTCGGCGAGGTGCACCTCGCGGTGCTTGGCCTGCAGCGCGGCGAGCACGTCGACGCCGCCCCCGGGGCCGATGATCAGCACCCGCTTGCCCTGCCGCACGACGTGCACCAGCCCGGAGATGCCCTCGTACTCGGTGAAGTTCCTGTTCTTCAGCGAGTAGATGCCGGTCCGCGCCATCGCGTCGATGGTCATCGAGGGCGGCAGGCCAGGGACCTCCTGCACCTCGATGCGCGAGAGCGAGTTCCAGCGCGAGAAGGCGAGGAGCTCGGTGTGGACGTCCTTCACGCTCCCCACCTCGACCAGGTGCGCGCGCTGGTTGAGACCGAGCAGGGCGGCGAGCGCGAGGAAGAGGACCAGCGAGCGGGGCTGCGGCCGCCAGCGCTCCAGCGAGGTGCCGAAGAGGATCGCGCCGAGGGCGCCCAGGATGGCCACGACCAGCACCGCGCTGGGCCCGCCCAGCGCGCGGAGCAGCGGGTCGAGGATCAGGCAGGCGAGGCTGGCGCCGACCAGATCGAAGAAGTAGAGGGTGGCGATCTGGCGCCGCAGGTGGAAGAGCGCCAGCGAGACGGTCATGCCGCCGTAGTAGAAGGGCAGCGCCGCGAAGAGGTAGAGGAAGGTGAGCTGGAAGAAGCTCTGCGCGGTGAAGTGGCTGGTGCCCGTCGCGTCCAGCGAGAGGGCGACCGACTGGTTGACCACGTAGACGAGCGAGACCACCGTCGTCAGCGCGAAGCGCCGGGCGTGCGCGGAGAGGAGCTCGGCCAGCTCCGCCTCGGGGTAGCGCTCCGGTCTGAGGTAGAGCAGCACCCCGGCCAGCCCGAGGCCGAAGAGCGCCAGCGAGATGACCATGAAGGCGAAGTGATAGTAGAGCGTGACCGAGAAGATGCGGGTCAGGAGGAGCTCGAGGAGCAGCGTGGCGAGGGTGACGACACCGACGCCGAGGTATGTGCGTCTCATGCGCCCGTGATAATCCTCGGCGGCCCCGACCGCGTCAAGCGCTGAGGGGCCCCTGGTGGGTCGGGCTGCTCAGTGCAGGGGCGGCGAGGGGCCTCGCCGAGCTCAGTCGAGGAGGATCTTCAGGTCCAGCCCGCCCGGGACCATATAAGACGTGTAGTCGCCGACCCCGTAGACGGCGATGCCGAACGGGTTCGGCGAGCTCGCCAGGTGCGAGCCCCCCTGGATCTTCACCTTGGCCACCTTCATCCCGGCGCCGAGCGGCTTGAACTCGCTCTCCGCCACCGGCTGGCCGTCGAGGGTCACCACGGCGGCGGTCGGCGCCGTGATGTTGACGAAGTTCTGCGCGTAGCTCGCGGGGGCGAGGAAGCGGTACTCGGTCCGGTACTGCTCGGTGGGGACGGCGAGCGCCATCGAGGGGTCTCCGGGCGCGGTGGAGTTCTCGTCGGAGTATGTCTGGCCGACCATGAACTGCGCCACGGCGAGCCGGCCGCTGCCGCTCACCTCGAAGTCCTCGCTGGTGGTGACCTCGAGCGACTTGCCGGCGCCGAGCGTCACCGGCGCGTGGACGCTCGCCGGAGTGAAGGTGATCTGGTTCCCGTCCTCCGCCGAGACGACCCGGTAGATGTTGGGATCCTTGCCCGAGGAGTCGGTGTGGCTGAGCAGGTAGCGCTTGCCCCACGACTTGGTCGGGAAGAGCTGCTCCTCGAGGTGGTCACAGGCGAGCTTGTTGTACGGCACGTAGGTGCAGTCGTTGCCCGAGAAGACCGCGACGTCCTGGTCCGATCTGATCACGGTGCCGGTGAGGTCGTGGGTCGCGCTGAGGTCGACGTACTCGAACCTCGCGTCGCTGGTGGTCGGCGTGCCGGAGGCGGGCGCCGCCGAGGCGATCTGCAGCACCCCCCAGCGCGAGAGGGTGAAGCTCGCGCTCTGCCCGGCGCTGTAGGCCGCCAGCCCGCCAGTGCCCGCCAGCGTCGGCGCCGTGAAGGTGACGTCCACCTTGGTCGTCCCCTCCTTGGTCGCCACCACCGAGAAGAAGGCGGGCGCGGTCTCCCAGGGGCCCGGTCCGAACAGGGTCTTCTGGCGGTTCAGCCCCGTCGGGTAGGCGATCACCATGTACTCGCGCTGCAGGGCGTGCTCGGGCAGCAGGAGGGAGGCGTCGTTGGTGTAGGAGTAGTTGGCGCCCACCTTGTAGTCGAGCGGGTTGAACTGGTAGACGGTGACCGGCACCGTGCTGACCAGGTGGTAGGCGCCGGCGGGATCGAGCACCGAGGTCTTGGCCTTCTGCAGCGAGTCCACCCAGGGGAGCACGATGGTGCCCACGCTCCCCGGCGCGATGGCCGCGGTGGCGACCTTGGGGTTGCTGGCGGACTCGACGGTGATCAGCGCCACCTCGCTCTGCGCGTTGGCGACCACCACCGCGAAGGTGAAACCGTCCGGCAGCACGGAGTTGAGCGTCACCGTCGGCCAGTAGTGGCAGCCGACGTAGCTCCGGCTGGCGGCGGCCTTGCCGCAGGCGTCCGCGCAGGCGCCCTGCTGGCACTTGCCGGCCGGGCAGGTGATGACGAGCGGGCCCTTCGTCCCGTCCGCGTTGCAGCTGTGCACCTCGTCGCCCGCGCAGAAGCTGAGGCCGGGGTCGCAGGCCGCGCAGCGGCCGAGGCTGGCGCTGCAGACCTCGGGCACCGCGCAGGTGGCCTTGATCTGCCAGACCGCCCCCTCACAGATCTTCAGGTAGGCGCCCTGGCACTGGAGCTCACCCTCCTTGGAGCAGGCGGTGGTCCCGCCGGCGTCGTCGGGAGGCTTGGCGGCGGTGAACGGATCCGCGCAGGCGGCGAGTGAGAGCAGGCTGAGCAGCTGCAGCGTCCGGAGCAGCCCTTGCATCGAATGCCTCCTTCTGTGACGGGCCCTCGTCGACGGGGGACCTTCTCCATGCCATACGCAGGTCCGCCGAGGAGCGGCCAGCGGATTCCGTTCGTCTGGGAGCGAGTGCGCAGGCGGCGAGATCAGACGCTCCGCCCGGGCGGCGGAGCTGAGCGGCGCTGCTCAGCGCAAGGCGCGGTGCTCGAGCTGGTGAGGCTGACTTCAGTGCAGGCGCTGCAGGCGGAGCGGCGGCCCGGGAGGGGGCGCGTCCCCCTGCTCCCAGATCTCGCGCGCGAGCGGGAAGGGCTCGAGCGCCCGCTCCAGGATCCCGTGCACGCAGGCGAGGAGGAGCCCGTAGTTGGTCATCGGCACGCCGGCCGCGTGGGCCTGGCGCTGCCGCTCCAGCACCTCGCGCCGCGCCAGCGTGCAGGCGCCGCAGTGGACGACCAGCCGGTAGTCGGCCAGGTCGGCGGGGAAGTCGCGGCCGCTGGTGAAGCGCACGTCGAGCTCGCCGCCGACGAGCTGGCGCAGCCAGCGCGGGATCTGCACGCTGCCGATGTCGTCCGCCTGCCGGTGGTGGGTGCAGCCCTCGGCGACGAGGACCCGATCGCCCTGGCGCAGGTCGCGGAGCGCCCGCGCCCCCTCCACGAAGGCCGGGAGGTCGCCGCGGTAGCGCGCCATCAGGATGGAGAAGCTGGTCAGCGGCACCGCGCGCGGCGTGTCGGCGGCCACCTTGAGGAAGGCCTGCGAGTCGGTGATCACCAGCCGGGGCGGCCGGGGCAGGCTGCGCAGGGCCACGGCCAGCTCGCGCTCCTTCACCACCAGCCCCCAGGCGTCACGGTCGAGGAGCTCGCGGAGCGTCATCACCTGCGGCAGGATCAGCCGCCCCTTGGGCGCGGCCTGGTCGATGGGGACCACCAGCACCACGAGGTCGCCCGCCTGGACCAGGTCGGCGAGGAGGCCGGTCTCGGGGGAGCCCTTGGGCGCGGTCTCGATCAGCGCCGCGCGGAGCGCGTCGAGACCGGCGCCGGTCGTCGCGCTGGTGGCGACGTGCGGCAGGCGGCGCTCTCGCGCCCACGCGGCGGTCGCGGCGGGGTCCCCGCGATCGCTCTTGCTGGAGACCACGACGAGCGCGGTGCCGCCCTCGCGGGCGCGGCGCACCACCTCCTCCTCGAGCGGGCCCGGCGTCAGCCCCGCCTCGACGAGGAGCAGCCCGAGGTCGGTGCGCGCCAGCGCGCGCAGGCCGCGCTCGACGCGGAGCTCGCCGAGCGCGCCCTCGTCGTCGAGGCCGGGCGTGTCGGTGAGGAGCACGGGGCCGAGGGGGAGCAGCTCCATCGCCTTGGAGACCGGGTCGGTGGTGGTCCCCGGCTGCGGCGAGACGATGGCGACCTGCTGGCCGGCGAGCGCGTTGAGCAGGCTCGACTTGCCCGCGTTGCGGCGGCCGAGGAGCGCGAGGTGCAGGCGCTCGGCCGACGGGGTGCGGCCGAGGGCGGTCATCGACGCGGCCCCAGGCCGGCGACGCCCGGCCGCGTGAGCTCCTCGGGCGCCAGCACCCGCGCCAGCTGCTCCTCGGGCAGCACCCGCCGCTCGCGGGCGAGCTCGCCGATGGTGCGGCCGCTGGCGAGCGCGTCTCTGGCCAGCGCGGCGGCGGCCTCGTAGCCGAGGTAGGGCGAGAGCGCGGTGACGGGCACCAGGCTGCGCTCGAGGAGCTCCGCGCAGCGCTCCTCGTCGGCGGTGAGGCCGGCGATGCAGCGGCGGGCGAGGAGCTCGGCGGCGCCGGCCACCAGCTGCAGCGACTCGAGCAGCCGGTCCGCGAGGAGCGGCAGGAAGGCGTTGAGCTCCAGCTGCCCGCTCGCCGCGGCGAGGGTCACCGCCGCGTCGTTGGCGATGATCTGGAAGGCGGCCTGGGTCACCGCCTCGGGGACGACCGGGTTCACCTTGCCCGGCATGATCGAGGAGCCGGCCTGCAGCTCGGGCAGGCGCACCTCGCCGAGGCCCGCGCGCGGCCCCGAGGAGAGCAGGCGCAGGTCCGCGGCGATCTTGGCGAGCGTGGCGGCGGCCGCCTTGAGCAGGCCGGAGACCTCCACGAAGACGTCGCAGTTCTGCGTGGCGTCGACGAGGTTCTCGGCGCGCGCCAGCCCGACGCCGGTCTGCTCGCGGAGCACCTCGACGACCCGGTGCAGGTAGCGGGGGTCGGCGTTGAGGCCGGTGCCGATCGCGGTGCCGCCGAGGTTCACCTGGCGCAGCCGCTCCTCGGCTCGCGAGAGGCGCCACCAGTCGCGCTGCACGGCCTGCGCCCAGGCGGCGAGCTCCTGCCCGAGCGTGATGGGGAGCGCGTCCTGCAGCTCGGTGCGGCCCACCTTGAGCACCCCGGCGAGGGCGCGCTCGCGCTCCTGCAGCGCGGCCTGCAGCTCGGCGACGGCGGCGGCGGCGCGGCGGAGCAGGCGGATGCCGGCGAGGCGCACCGCGGTGGGCACCACGTCGTTGGTCGACTGCGAGAGGTTCACGTGGTCGAGCGGGTGGACGAGCTCGTGCTGGCCGCGGGAGCCGCCGAGGAGCTCGCAGGCCACGCTGGCGATCACCTCGTTCGCGTTCATGTTGAGCGAGGTCCCCGCGCCGCCCTGCAGGGCGTCGGTGAGGAACTGGTCGCGGTGCGCTCCCTCGAGGAGGAGGTCGCAGGCGCGCACGATCGCCTCGCCCACGCGCGGCGCGAGGTACCCCGTGTGCAGGTTCGTCACCGCGCAGGCCTTCTTCACCTCGAGCAGCGCGCGCAGGAGCTCTGGGTGCACGCCGCGGCCGAGGAGGTGGAAGGTCTCCGCGGCGCGGAGCGTGTGGATTCCGTAGTAGGCCTCCGCCGGCACCTCGCGGCTGCCGAGGGAGTCGTGCTCGAGGCGGGTCTGCGTCACGGGGGTCCTTCCTCTGGTCTGCTCTCCGACCGGGGCGCTCCGTCCGAGGAGCGGGGGAGCGCGTCGCCGCGGCCGTCGGCGGGAAAGCGTCCGAGCGCGCGCAGGCGGGCGGGCAGGCACACCCGGCAGCGCGCGATGGGCTCGTCGCGGCAGATGCGGTCCGGGTAGATCTCGTAGAGGCGCTTGTACTCCACGGGGGTCGCGTCCTGCATCAGCACGTTCGCGCCCGCGGCGAGGCCGAGCTCGCGACCTCCCTCTACGAGGGTCCCGAGCGCCGTCGTCGCCGGCAGGTGCGCGCGCGGCAGGAGGAGGCGGGCCAGGGCGAGGCAGCGCAGCGTGAGGTCGAGGAGCCGGGGCGCCTGCGGGCCCGCGAGCGGCGTCGCCGGGTGCGGGAGGAACGGGCCGATCCCCGCCATGTCGAGCTCGAGCCGCTGCATCAGCAGGAGGTCGTCGGCCAGGTCCTCCACGCGCTGGCCCGGCAGGCCGACCATGTTCCCGGAGCCGAGCTGGTAGCCGAGCTCGCGCAGCGTCTCCAGCGTGGCGAGGCGCTCCGGCAGCGTGCAGCCGGCGCGGAGGCAGGCGTGGAGCGCGTGGCTGGCCGTCTCGAACTTGAGCAGGTAGCGGTCGGCGCCGGCGGCGCGCCAGGCGGCGAGCGCGGCGCGGGGCTGGTCGCCGAGGGAGAGGGTCAGCGCCGCGTCGCTGCCGGCGCGAAGGTCCTGGATCAGGCGTCCCACCTGCTCCTCGCCCAGGGCGGGGTCCTCTCCGGCCTGCAGCACCACCGTGCCGAACGCCTCTGCTGCGGCGCGGGTGGCGGCGAGCGCCTCCTCCGGGCTCAGGCGGAAGCGGGTGGGCCCCGTGTTGCCGCGGCGGAGCCCGCAGTAGAGGCAGTCGCGGCGGCAGTGGCTGGAGAGCTCGACGATCGCCCTCAGGTGCACGCCGTCGCCATGCACCTCGCGCCGCACGCGATCGGCCTCGGCGAGGAGCGGCTCCGGGTCGGGACAGGTGAGCCAGTCGATCAGCTCGCGCCGCTGCATGGTCGCCCCCTAGAAGTAGAGGTCTCGCTCGCCGGAGGCGATACGCGCCAGCGAGGCGCGGGTCGCGTCGCGGCGCCCGGCTGGCACCTCGTGCTCGAGCTGGTCCGCGATCACCCGCTCGCCGCGCGCCCGGGTCTCCGGCGTCGCGAAGTCGTGCAGGTACTCGGCGAAGGTGAGGAGCGCGTTCGGCAGGCAGTGGGCGCGGATCAGCCCCGGCTTGGCGAGCTCCATGAAGTCCTGGCCGGTGCGGCCCTTGCGGTAGCAGCCCGTGCAGAAGGAGGGGATGTACCCGTGCTCGGCGATGTCGGCGATCACCTCATCGAGGGTGCGGTGGTCGCCGACCGAGAACTGCGCCGCCGTGCGGCCCTCGGCCTGGCTGCGGTAGCCGCCCGGCTCGGTGCAGGAGCCCGCGCTCATCTGCGAGACGCCGAGGTCGAGGAGCTCGCTCCGCAGCGCCGCCGGCTCGCGGGTGGAGAGGATGATGCCGGTGTAGGGCACGGCGAGCCGGAGGATCGCCACCAGGCGCTTGAACTCCGCGTCGCTCACCGGGTGCGGTGGGGCCGCGGCGAGCGGGGCGCCCTCGGCGGGCTCCAGGCGCGGCACCGAGATGGTGTGCGGGCCGGCGCCGAAGGTCGCCTCCAGGTGGCGCGCGTGGAGCAGGAGCCCGAGGACCTCCTCGCGGTGATCGTGGAGACCGAAGAGCGCGCCGATGCCCACGTCGTTGATGCCCGCCGCCATCGCGCGGTCCATGGCGGTGAGCCGCGCGTCGTAGTCGGCCTTGGGGCCGCGCGGGTGCACGGCGCGGTAGGTCTCGCGATCGTAGGTCTCCTGGAAGAGCACGTAGGTGCCGATGTGCGCGGCGCGCAGCTTGCGGAAGCCCGCGAGGTCGAGCGGGGCGGCCTCCACGTTGACGCGGCGGATCTCGCCGCGGACGCCGGGCGCGCGGGTGGCGTAGACGGTCTCGATCACCTCGAGGAGGTGCGCGAGGCCGGCGGGCCCGGGCTCCTCGCCGCCGATGACGAGGAGGCGCTTGTGCCCCTGCGCGAGGAGGAGCCGCGTCTCCGCCGCCACCTCCTCGGCCGAGAGGCGGCGGCGCTCCTGCGTGTGCTCGCGCCGGAAGCCGCAGTAGAGGCAGCTGTTGTTGCAGTGGCTCGAGTAGTAGAGCGGCGCGAAGAGGACGATGCGGCGGCCGTAGATGGCGTCCTTCGCCTCGCGCGCGGCCGCGAGGAGCTCGGCGTTGAGCTCGGGGTCCTCGCAGCGGAGCAGCGTCGCCACCTCGGCGGGCGAGAGGCCCTGGAGCTCGCGGGCGCGGGCGATCGCCTCGCGCACCGCGGGCGCGTCGGTGTGGGCGCCGGCGAGGAGCGCGCGCAGCTGCGAGCTGTCGATGAAGTCGGCGCGCGGGGTCACGGCGTGGGCGGCGTTGCTGGCGGTCATGATCGGTCCTCCTCGAGCGGGGCGCAGGGCAGGAGCACGCGCACCGTGGTGCCCTGGTCGACCGCGCTCTCCACCTCGAGCGCGCCGTGATAGGCCAGGGCGATCCGCTTCACCAGCGCGAGCCCCAGCCCGGTGCCGGTGATGCGCCGCGTGCGCGGGTTCTTGGCGCGGAAGAACTCCTCGCCGAGCCGCCGCTGCTCCTCGGGGCTCATCCCGATGCCGGTGTCAGCGACCTCGAGCGCGAGCGCGGCCTCGGCGCGGCGCAGGCGCACGCTGATGCGCCCGCCCTCGCGGTTGTACTTGATCGCGTTGGAGAGGAGGTTCGTCACCACCCGCTCCAGGTCGCCCCGATCGGCCGTCAGCGCGGGCAGCGCGGGCTCGGCCTCCAGCTCCAGCGCGATGGCGCGGCGCTCGGCCTCGGGGCGGTGGAACTCGCAGAGGTCGCGGCAGAGCGCGCCGAGATCGAGGGGCTCCAGCCGCTGCTCCTGGCGGCCCGCGTCGCGGCGGGTCATCTCCAGCAGGTCCTTGATCAGCGCGAGGAGCGCGCCGGTTCGCTCCAGGCAGCGCGTGGCCACCTCCTGCACCTTGCCCGGCTGCTGGTCGTAGGAGCCGCCGGCGATCAGGTGCAGGTAGCCCTCGACGGCGCCCACCGGCGCCTTCAGCTCGTGGGCGACCATGGAGACGAAGAGCGTCTTCGCGCGCTCGAGGGCCTTGGCGTCGGTGAGGTCAGAGAGGAGGACGACGACCCCGAGGACCTTGCCGCGCCCGTCGCGGAAGGGCGTCAGCGAGGCGCGGAGGAAGCGCTCGCCCTCGGCCTGGCCCTCGGGCTCTCCGACCAGGTGCGGCGGCGCGAGGCGGACCTCGAGCGCGGCGCCGGCGTCCGCCGGCTCGCCGGCCAGCAGGCGGCGCACGGCCGCGGCGAAGCCCTCGTCGGCGAGCAGCCGCTCGACCGGCCCGGAGAGCGAGGCGTGCTGCACGCGCCCGAGCAGCCGCCGCGAGGCCGGGTTGTCGAGGACCACGTCGCCGTCGATGTTGACCACCAGGAGCCCGTCGCCCATCGACTGCAGGATGGTGCGCAGGCGGGTCTTCTCGGCGGCGATCTCCAGCAGGTGGGCCTCGCGCTCGGCGCGGAGCTGCTCCGCCTCGCGGGCGAGGCGCCAGGTCTCCGCGGCGCGGTTCACCACCACCATCAGGTCGTCCGGCGCGAAGGGCTTCACCACGAAGTCGAAGGCGCCCATCTTGGTGGTCTGCACGGCGGACTCGATGGTGGCGAAGGCCGAGACGACGACGCAGAGCGTCTCCGGCCGGCGGTCCCGCAGGCGACGGATCAGCTCGAAGCCGTCCATGCCAGGCATCTTCAGGTCGACGAGGACGATGGGGAACTCGCCGCCGCCGGCGAGCTCCAGCGCCTCGGCGCCGTCGGCGACGGCGCGGGCCTGGTAGCCGCGGCCGGTGAGGACGCGGCGGATGCCTTCGCGGTAGCCGAGCTCGTCGTCGACGACCAGGATCGCGGGCCGCGCCGGGGCGGCCGCTGGGAGGCTGAGGGCTGGGGAGGGCACGGGGCTTGATCCTTGCCGCGGCAGCTCCATCGGGCGGGCTGCGCGCATAACGTGAAACAATTCACCATTGATAATAGCCGGCGCGCGCCGGCTGTCAAGCCCGCAGAACCCGAGATTCTCGACGGAATCGTACGTGCGCGGGTGGGTCCGCAGGGACCCACCCTCCGGCGCTGTCAGGACCACCACAGTTCAATGGAGAATATATTCACAGCTGAGACGGAGAGAGTCAGGGCGTGTGGGACGCGGGAGCCGCTGGCGCCGGCGTGAGCAGCCTCCTGACCTCCTGCCGCAGCCGCTCGGGCGGGACGGGCTTGTCGAGGAGCAGATCGGCGCCCACCCAGCCGCGCGCGTCAGAGTCCCGCGCGGCGAAGCTGAGGCCGGTCACCGAGGTGACCGCGGTCAGCAGGATCACCGGCGTGCCCGGGTAGAGCTGCTTGATCCGGTGGCAGAGGACGAACCCCGAGTCCTTCTGCTCCATCATCAGATCGAGGATGGCGAGGTCCGGCCGACCGGAGAGGAGGGCGTCCTCGCCCTCGCGCTCGCCGCCCGCGCCGATCACCTCGCAGCCGGCCTCGCGGAGCTGGCTGCTCACCTGCTCGAGCAGGTCCACGTCGTCGTCGACGACGAGGATCCGCTTGCCGCTGATGAGGTCCTTCTCGCTTTCATGTCCCGTGTGCATGTTCGACCTCGCAGCTCAGAGCGCCTCGCGGCGCCGGTAGTGGGTGTGGAGCAGGCGGTGGCTCAGCTCGCCGAGCGGCTCGCCGAGCACCTCGGCGTAGAGGCGCGTGACCCAGGGGTTGGCGTGGCTCACGCGGCGCGGGGCCGCGGCGTCGACCCGCTGCAGCGCCTGCATGCGCGCGCGGACCGCCTCGGGCCGCGCCCCGAGCGGCTGCCCGCCGCCGGCGACGCAGCCTCCCGGGCAGGTCATCACCTCGATGAAGTGGAGGTCGTCGCGCCCGGCGCGGAGCTCCTCGAGGAGCTGGCGCGCGGCGCCGAGCCCGCTCACCACCGCGGCGCCCAGCTCCAGCTCGCCGATCTTGACGCGCAGCGTGCGCAGCCCGTCGTTGTAGGCGGGCGCGCCGCTGCTGGGGCTGTTCCAGGCGCGCAGCGGGGTCACCTCCAGCGACTCCAGCTCACGCCCGGTGAGGAGGTAGTGAGCCGTGCGCACCGCGGCCTCCATCACGCCGCCGCTGGCGCCGAAGATCTTGCCGGCGCCGGTGCGCTCGCCGAAGGGGCTGTCCGCCTCCTCGGGGGAGAGCGCGGCCAGGTCGATGCCGTGCTGGCGAAGCAGCCGCGCCAGCTCGCGCGTGGTGAGGACGTGGTCCACGTCCGGCGTCGCGCCGTCGCCCAGCTCCTCGCGCGTGCACTCGAGCTTCTTCGCGGTGCACGGCATCAGGGACACGCTCACCACCTGGGCCGGCGAGATCCCCTGCCGCCCGGCGAAGACGCGCTTCACCAGCGCGCCCATCATCTGCTGCGGGCTCTTGCAGGTGGAGAGGTTCGGGATCAGCTCGGGATAGAACGTCTCCACGAAGCGCACCCAGCCGGGCGAGCAGCTCGTCAGCATCGGCAGCACGCCGCCGCCCCGCACCCGCGCCACCAGCTCCGAGGCCTCCTCCATGATGGTGAGGTCGGCGGTGAAGGAGGTGTCGAAGACGCGGTCGAAGCCGAGGCGGCGCAGCGCGGCGACCAGCCGGCCGTCCACGTCGGTGCCGACCGGCAGGCCGAGCTCCTCGGCCAGGGAGACCGAGACCGCCGGCGCGTGCTGGACGATGACGGTCTTCTTCGGGTCGGCGAGCGCCGCCACCACGTCGGGCACCGCCGAGCGCTCGACCAGCGCGCCGGTCGGGCAGACCACCACGCACTGACCGCAGGCGACGCAGCTGGAGAGCCCGAGCGCCGTGTTGCAGGCGGCGCCGATGTGGACCTTCGCGCCGCGGCCGATGAAGTCGATCGCCGCGACGCCCTGCACCTCCTCGCAGACGCGCACGCACTTGCCGCAGAGGACGCACTTCTCCGGGTCGCGGACGATGGCGGGGCTGGAGAGGTCGAGCTGCGGCGTCGGCGTGCGGCGCCGGTAGCGCCGCTCGCGGATGCCGAGATCGCTCGCCAGGCCCTGCAGCGTGCAGGTGCCGCTGCGGCCGCAGTAGAGGCAGTCATCGGGGTGACTGCCGAGGAGCAGCTCGACGATGGTGCGCCGCGCCTCGACCACGGCGGGCGACTGGGTGTGGATCTTCATCCCCCCCGCGACCGGGTAGGAGCAGGAGGGGACCAGCCCCGGGAAGCCCTCGACCTCGACGACGCAGAGGCGGCAGGCGCCGCTCGGGCGCAGCCCCTCGAGGTGGCAGAGGGTGGGGACCTGCAGCCCCTCGCGGCGGAGCGCGGTGAGGATCGTCTCCCCCTCGCGCGCCTCGAGCGACTGTCCGTTGACTTCGATCTGCAGCATGGCACTCACCTCGATCAACCCCGCGGTTGCGGCAGGGTCATGGGTTATCACTCGGGCCGGGTGAACTCGAGGTCGCAGCGCAAGCAGCGCCGCGCCTCGCAGAGGGCCGCGTGCGCGGGGAGCGCGAGCTCCACCTCGCGGGAGTTGCCGTGCCGCTCGGCCACCGGCAGCATCGGCGGGTGCGCGCGGACCGCGTCGCTCTCCTCGCCCTCGGTGGGCGCCACGTACACGGACGGCAGCTCGACGTGGGGCAGCGTGCGCAGGAGCTTGCCGCGGAGGAAGCGGTCGATCATCAGCGCCGCGCGCTTGCCGTCGGCGACCGCCTCGATCAGCGTGCGCGGGCCGCTGACCACGTCGCCGCCGGCGAAGACCCCGCGCTGGTTGGTCGCTCCAGACTCGGGATCGACCTGCAGGGTGCCCCAGCGGGTGAGCGCGAGGCCGCCCAGGCCGGTCGTCTCCGGCTGCTCGCTGATGGCGACGACCAGCGTGTCGAGGCGCACCTCCCGCTCCGAGCCGGGGACGGGCACCGGCCGCCGGCGGCCGCTGGCGTCGGGTTCGCCGAGCGCGTTCTGCTGGAAGCGGACGCCGGTCAGGCGCCCACCCTCGGAGCGCACCGCGAGCGGCGCGACCAGCGTCTCCAGCCTCACGCCCTCCTCGAGCGCGGCCGCGATCTCCTCGGCGTAGGCTGGCATCTCCTCCTGGGTCCGCCGGTAGAAGACGGTGACCGAGGAGACGCCCGGCTGCCGCAGCGCGACCCGCGCCGCGTCGATGGCGGAGTTGCCGCCGCCGATGATCCCCACCGCGCCGTGCGCGAGCGCCTCGCCGTGGAGGTTCGCCGCCTTGAGGAAGGCGATGCTCGGGTGGACACCGGCGACGTCCTCGCCGGCGATCTCGAGGCGCTTGCTCTGGTGCGAGCCGAGCGCCAGGTAGACCGCCCGGTAGCCCGCCTCGAGGAGGCCGGCCGGGGTGAGGTCCCGCCCGAGGGCGACGTTGTAGCGGACCTCGATGTTCTCGTTCAGCAGCGCCGCGATCTCGCGCTCGAGCGGCGCGCGCGGCAGGCGGTACTCGGGGATGGCGCAGACCAGCATGCCGCCCGGGCGATCCTCCTTCTCGAAGAGGGTCACGCGGTGCCCCTGCAGGGAGAGCAGGTGCGCCGCGGTGAGGCCGGCCGGCCCGGCGCCGACGACGGCCACGCGCGCCGCGCCCTCCGCGGCGGGCCTGACCGGCGGGGCGTAGCTCGCCGGGTCGACGTGCTCGACCACGTAGCGCTTGAGCGCGCGCACCGCGACGGGGTCGCCGCCGGTGGTGCCAGCGCGGCAGACCGCCTCGCACGGGTGGTGGCAGACGCGGGCGCAGGTCGAGGGGAAGGGGTTCGCCTGCCGGATGACGCGGTAGGCCTCCGCGTGCTCGCCGCGCGCGACGTGCGCCACGTAGCGCCAGACCTCGGTGCCGACGGGGCAGCCGGTCTGGCAGGGCGCGCCGACCAGCTCCTTGCAGGACCCTGCCGGGCAGCGGCGCTCGTAGATGTGCGCCTCGTACTCGCCCTTGAACCAGCGCAGCGTGGAGAGGACCGGGTTCGGCGCGGTCTGGCCGAGGCCGCAGAGCGACGAGCTGCGGATCACCTCGCCGAGGTGCTGGAGCTGCATCACGCCCTGGAAGCGGAGCAGCGGGTCGAGCTCACCCTCGCGCTTGGGCGAGCGCGTGATCGCCTGCAGGATCTCCAGCATGCGCTTGGTCCCCTCGCGACAGGGGATGCACTTGCCGCAGCTCTCCGACTGGATGAACTCCATGAAGTACTTGGCCAGGTCGACCATGCAGGTGGTCTCGTCCATCACCACCAGGCCGCCCGAGCCCATGATGGCGCCGAACTTCTTCAGCACCTCGTAGTCGCAGGCGAGGTCGAGCTCGCGCGCCGGGATGCAGCCGCCGGACGGCCCGCCGATCTGGACCGCCTTGCACTTGCGGCCGCCGGGGACGCCGCCGCCGGCGCCGAAGACGACCTCGCGCAGCGTGGTGCCCATCGGCACCTCGACGAGCCCGGTCCGCGCCACCATGCCGGAGAGCGCGAAGACCTTGCTCCCCTTGCTCCCCTCGGTGCCGAGCGCCGCGAAGGCGTCGGCGCCGTGCTCGAAGAGCCAGGGCAGGTTGGCGAGCGTCTCGACGTTGTTGATCACCGTCGGCCGGCCGAAGAGGCCCTGCACCACGGGGTAGGGCGGGCGCGGCCGCGGCATGCCGCGCTTGCCCTCGATGCTGTGGATCAGCGCGGTCTCCTCGCCGCAGACGAAGGCGCCGGCGCCCATCTTGATCTTGATCTCGAGCTGCAGCCCCCGGCCGAGGATGTCCTCGCCGAGGAGCCCGTGCTCGCGGGCGGCGGCGATCGCTTGCTCGAGCCGCGCCACGCCGAGCGGGTACTCGGCGCGGATATAGATGTAGGCCTTGGTGGCGCCGATGCCGTAGGCGGCGAGGAGCATCCCCTCGAGGAGCCGGTGCGGATCGCTCTCGCAGACCGCGCGGTCCATGAAGGCGCCGGGGTCTCCCTCGTCGGCGTTGCAGATCAGGTAGCGCTGACCCTCGGGAGACTGGCGCGCGAAGCGCCACTTCTTCCCGGTGGGGAAGCCGCCGCCGCCGCGGCCGCGGAGCCCGCTCTTCTCGACCTGCGCGCAGACCTCGTCGGGGCTGAGCGTCGCCAGCGCGCGCGCCAGGGCCGAGTAGCCCCCGCGCGCGATGTACTCGTCGATGGAGCCGGGGTCGAGGAGGCCGCTGCCGGCGAGGACGAGGCGCCGCTGTCCGGCGAGGAAGGGGTGCGCGTCGAGCCAGGGGACGTCCGCCCAGGCCTCGAGGCCCTCGCCGCGATGCTGACCGAGCACGAGGCCAGCGTCGACGCGGCCGGCGAGGAGCCCGTCGAGCAGCTCCGGGACCGCCTCGTCGGAGACCGGCCCGAAGCAGAGGCGGGCGCGGCCGGGGAGCTGCACGTCGACGAGCGGCTCCAGGGAGCAGAGCCCGACGCAGCCGACCTCCACCACCTCGGCGTCGAGGTGGCGTGCGGCCACGTGGGCGCGCACCGCCGCGAGCGTGCGCGCGGCGCCGGCGCCGAGGCCGCAGGTGCCAGTGCCGACCAGGATCACGGGGCGGGTGACCCGCTCGCGGCGGAGCAGCGCGACCCGCTCGGTCCGCTCGCGTCCGTCGGCGAGGCCGGCGAGCGCGCCGTGGTGGAGGGCAGCGAGGAGCTCGGGCGCGGGCTGCGCGGGCGTGTCCCAGCAGCTTCCTTCACGCGGCTTGGCCTCACGCGTTGACATGGGACACCTCCTCCGTGGCGACCGGCACTTCCCCGGCGCGGCAGGCCTCGAGGAGGCGCGCCAGCTTCTGCGGGGTCACCTTGGCGTGGAACTCGCCGTTGATGTTGACGACCGGCGCCAGGCCGCAGGCGCCCATGCACGCCACCACCTCGAGGCTGAAGAGGCGGTCGCGCGTGGTCTGCCCGGGGGCGATGCGGAGCGCCTTGCTCACCAGCTCGAGGCCCTTCAGCGAGCCCTTCACGTGGCAGGCGGTGCCGCGGCAGACCATCACGTGATAGCGGCCGCGCGGCTGGAAGCGGAACTGGTTGTAGAACGTCGCGACCCCGTAGACCTTGCTGGCCGGGATGCCGAGGTGCTTGCCGATCCGAGCGATGGCCTGCTCGGAGAGATAGCCCTGCGCCTCCTGCACACGCTGGAGGAGCGGGATCAGCGCCTCGCGCGAGGCGCCGGGGTGCCGGGCAAGGAGGGTCTCGAGCTCCTCGAGGGGGGTGGGTTTCATCTGCTCAGGTCTCCGTCTTCTTCTGGATGCTCTCGTTCTTGGAGCGTTCTTGAATGCTCTCGCTCGCTCTCGTTCGCTCTCGTTCGCTCTCGCTTCTCGTTCGATCGCTACCGCGCGTTCACGATCGATCCATCTATCGTGAATGCAGTCACGATTGATGTCGTTATGAACGCTGCGTGCGCGGTTGTCAATCCCCTGCACGACACTCTGCTGCACAGCCTCGAGACTGCGGCACAGTGCGGCAGACTGCGGCAGACCCACGCTTCTCCGCACAGCAGACCTGCGCCTGCGCCCGCGCGCGACATGGCGGCCTCCACGCCGTTGCGCTCGCCCAGGTGCGCACGCAAAGATCAGCCCGGGCCCTGGCCTCGCTCAGTCGAGCGAGCCGCAAGCAAGCGCGCTCCTGCGCCTGCTCCTCCTCCGCCGTCCCTCGTCGCGCGCAGCCGCCTCTGCACGGCGTCTCGTTCGCGGGAGTGGTGCGTGGCGACGCCGTCCGCACCCAGCCTGGCGACCAGCAGCGAAGCACCACTGAACAAGAGACTGAGCGGCTCGCTCGAGTGGGCGAGGCCGCGGCGAAGCCGCTGGCCCGGGCGGCGAACCATCCACGCGGCGTGCCCGAGCCGCTGGCCCGGGCGGCGAACGTTCGAGGTGGTGAGCGTTCGAGGTGGTGAGCGCCTACGTCTCCGAGGACGACGCCCCATTCAGAATGCCCGCCCCGACGAGCGACGAGCTCACGGCGGCCGCCGCCGCAGGTGCATGCAGCGGCAGGGTGATCTCGAACGTCGCTCCCGGCCCTGCCGGCGCGTTGTTGCGCGCGCTGATGGCGCCGCGGTGCATCTTCACGATCCCGTAGCAGATCGGCAGCCCGAGCCCGGTCCCCTTGCCGACGGGCTTCGTCGTGAAGAACGGGCTGAAGAGCTTGTGCATGTGCTCGGCCGGGATGCCGGGGCCCGTGTCGCTCACGCGCAGCACCAGCTCGCCCGAGGCGCCCCGGTGCTCGGCCTCGACCAGGACGCTGCCCCCCGCGGGCATCGCCTCCACCGCGTTCCGGATCAGGTTCACCAGCACCTGCTTCATCTGATCGAGATCGAGGCTGGCCTCGGGGAGCTCGGACGCGGCGCTGACCTGGAAGGAATAGCGCGGGTCCTCGAGCTGCACCCGCACCAGCGCCACCGCCTCGTCGAGGAGCGCGCGCACGGCGACCGGCTGGCGGGAGACCTTGTTCTGGCGGGCGAAGTCGAGGAGGCCCGAGACGATCCCACGGCAGCGCGTCGCCTCGCGCAGGATCATGCCAGCGTCCTCGCCGATCTGCCCGTGGCTCCCCTCGCTGCCCCCGGCGGCGGCCGCCTCCTGCAGCAGGTGCGCGTAGATCAGGATGGTGCCGAGGGGGTTGTTGAGCTCGTGGGCGATCCCCGCCGCGAGCTGTCCCATGGAGGCGAGGCGCTCGGCGCGCAGGAGCTGCGTGTGCGCGTCCTGCAGCTCGTCGTGCGATTGGTTCAGCTTCTCGATGTTGGCCTGCAGCTGCTCGATCAGGTAGGGCAGGCACATCTCCTGCTCGGCGATCCGCTCGAGGACGGCCACCGCCTTCTCGCGGCAGGTGTGGTAGCCGCAGGCGCCGCAGTTGAGCTCGTCCCGCGGGAAGCGCTTGCCGGTCTGCGCGAGCACCTCGCGGATCTCCTCCTCGGTGTGGAGCGAGCGCGGCTGCGGATCGGGGTGAAAGTCGCGGTCGAGCGCGAGCTCGGTGTAGACCGTCATCGCGCGCTCCCAGGCCTCGCGGGTCGGACGCTCCCGCCGCTCGCGCAGGTAGCGCGTGATCCGCTGCTTCTTCATGATCAGGCTCTCGGAGCGGGGCATGCCTGGCCCGCCGATGCAGCCCTTGCAGAAGAGGACGTCGAAGAAGCGGGCCTCCATCTTGGCGATGCCGTTGGTCTGCAGCTTCTGCCGCAGCCGCTCCACCGTGTCCGTGAAGGAGTCGCGCCCGACCACCGTGGCGACCTCGCTGTCGAGGAGGTCGCAGGGGAGCTCGGCGGCGCGCAGGAGCCCGCCGGGCACCGGGTAGACTCCGCCGAGGAGCGAGTGAGGCCCGTCGAGCTCCTCGTCCTCGAGGCGACCCGGGTCGATGCCGCGCTGAGCGAGGAGGTCGCAGAGCTCGGGGAAGGTGAACGCCAGGTCGACCCACGGCGCCACGGCCTCCTCGCGGCTCTCGCGCAGCTTGGCGGTGCAGGGGCCGAGGAAGACGGTGTGGCAGCCGGGCCGGAGCTGCTCCTTCAGCAGGCGACCGAGCGCCGCCATCGGCGAGAGCACCGGCGCCAGGTGGGGGAGGAGCTCGACGGCGTACTTCTGGATGAAGCCGTAGGCGGCCGGGCAGGGCGTGGTGATGAGGAGCCGATCCGGCGCGGCGGCGTGGAGCTCCTGGTAGGCGCGGCTCACCAGGTCAGCGCCGAAGGCCACCTCGTGCACCGCGGCGAAGCCGAGGCGGCGGAGCGCGGCGACGACCTGCCCCGGGCGCCACTCGGTGAAGGCCGCGGGGAAGGAGGGGGCGATCATGGCGAGGACCTTGCCGGGCGCCGCGGCGAAGAGCTCCTCGAGCCCTCCGCGGCGGACCACCTGCTTGGCGCCCTGCGAGCAGACCCCGACGCAGCGGCCGCAGGCCACGCAGCGCTCGACGATCACCTCGGCCTGGCCGTCGCGGACACGGATCGCCTTGGTCGGGCAGTGGCGGACGCAGGCGTAGCACCGGCGGCAGCGGTCGCGGAGCGTGGTGATGACGGGGTCCATCAGCAAACCTCGGGCGTGCTCGAGCGGGCGAGCTCGCTGTGAGTGTAGCGCGCGCCCCTGGCTCCGCCAGCCCCAGCCTCGCCCGATCGGGTAAGGATTGACAGCGCGCGTCCGCCGAGTATCCTATAGTGAAAGAATTCACTGAAGGGAGCTGGTGCCATGACGACGAGCGAGGCGGGGGCGAGCAAGGCGACTCCGCGGATCCTGCTGGTGGACGATGACGTGGATTTTCTCGAGGTGAACCGGACCGCGCTGGAGGAGGCCGGCTTCGAGGTGGTCACCGCCGAGAGCGGCGAGGAGGGGCTGAAGAAGGCGATGGAGGGGCGCGTGGACCTGGCCGTCCTCGACGTGATCATGGACACGCCGGACGCGGGCTTCCAGCTCGCGCGCAAGCTGCGGCGCGACGCGCGCACCAAGGAGATCCCCCTGCTGATGCTCACCTCGATCAACGAGATCAACAGGGCCAAGGGGCTCTTCACCTTCTCCGACCGGGATCGCGATGACACCTGGCTCCCGGTCGACCGCTTCCTCGAGAAGCCGCTGCCCGCGGACTGCCTGGTCCCCACCATCTGCGACGTGCTCTCACGCAAGGCGCCCTGATGGTCGTCCGGTCGCGGAAGGGCACCGGGAGGACGCGGCGGGCCGGCGAGGCGCCCCTGCCGCGAGCGGTGATCGAGCGCCTCGCCCGCTACCACCAGATCACCAGCCGCGCCGGCGCGGCCGGGCAGAGCTACATCTCCTCGGCTGAGCTCGCCGAGCTGGTCGGCGTCGACGCGACCATGGTCCGCAAGGACATGGCCTCGGCCGAGATCTCGGGCCGGCCCAAGGTGGGCTACTTCATCGGGGACGTGATCAGCCGGCTCGATCAGGTGCTCGGCCTCGAGCAGCGCAAGGACGCGGTGCTGATCGGCGCGGGGAGCCTGGGCAGCGCCATCGCCCGCTACGGCGGGTTCGGGCGCTTCGGCCTGAAGATCAGCGGGGTCTTCGACGCGGACTACTCTCGCGTCGGGCAGTCGATCGGCGATCATGTCATCCTGCCGATGGAGAAGTGCAAGAGCGTGATCCAGATCTTCGGCGTCAGGATCGCCGTCCTCACCGCGCCCGCCTCGGCCGCCCAGGAGCTGGCCGACTGGCTGGTGGGGCAGGGCATCCGCGGGATCTGGAACTTCGCGCCGGTCGACCTCCGCGTCCCCGCCGGGGTCGTCGTGCGCAACGAGAACCTCGCGCTGGGGCTGGCGCAGTTCCTCCACCAGCTGAGCAAGGCCGAGGGCGCCGAGCTGCGGGTCTGAGCGCCGCGCCCCTCCCGGCCAGGGAGGCGGGAGGGGCGGAGAGGCGGGGGTCCCGACATGCGCCGTCAGGCGAGCGTCTCGCGGACCAGCTCGACCAGGCGCTTGGGCGGCACCGGCTTGTCGATGAAGCGGTCCACGGGGAGGTAGGCCTCGTCGCGGTCACGCTCGGAGAAGGTGAGGAGCCCCTGCTTGCGGTGCTCCTCGTTGACCGAGGTGAGCATCAGGAGCGGGATCTGCCTGGTGCGCTCGTCGCCGCGGAGCTGGCGCGCGAGGACGAAGCCCTCGTCCGGGGTCTTCATCATCACGTCGATCACGGCCACCTTGATCGGGTTCCCGCGGGCGAGCCGCAGGCCCTCCTCTCCGTCGTGGGCGGTGATCACCTTGTAGCCGGCCGCCTCCAGCGCAGAGCGGTTGACCTCGACGAAGTCGAGGTCGTCGTCGACGAGGAGCACGGTGTCTTGCTGGGTCATCGGAGCGCCTCCCCGGCCGGCAACCGGTCCGGCCGATGAAAAGTGAACTAATTCACGATTCGAGTATGGCGCCGCGGGCGGAGGTTGTCAACGGGTCAGATCCGAGTGGGCGTCACATTTCCGAGGGAGATGACTCGAGAAGGCACTAAATAGTGAATTACAGCACGTTTGGGGACTGGTCCCGGGAGAGGCAGTTCCGCGCAGGGAGGCGCGGTTGGGACGGGCAAGAGAGAGAGAGGAGGAACGGGCCCGGAGGGGCGGGGGAGGCTACTCGCCGATCATCCTCAGGAAGTCCTGCTCGCTGATGATCTTCAGCGCGGCGCCCTCGGCCACGTACTTCTCCGCCTTGACCAGCTTGCTGCTCTTGCGCTCCTCGGGGCCGACCACGAGGTAGCTGAGGTCCTTGGTGACGCCGCTCGGCGCCGTGCCCCCCAGCGCCTCCACCTTCTTCTGCGCGGTCTTGCGGTCGAAGGCCGTCAGGGTGCCCGTGAAGACGAAGCTCTTCCCGGCCAGCGCCCCCCCGCCCTCGGCCTCGTCGCCGGCCGCGGCGGCGCCGCCCTTCGCCCTGGCCGCTGCGCCGAGGGTGACGTGCTTGAGCAGCGCGTCGATCAGCTTGCCCCGGTCCTTGAGGCCCTTGACGACCGACTGCGCGGTCTCGGTGCCGATGGTGTGGATGCTGGAGAGCTCCTCCACCGTGATGCGGCGGACCTTGTCGAGCTCGCCGCAGTGCTCCTCGAGGATCTCGGCGACGTGCCGCCCGAGGTCGTCGATGCCGAGCGCGCGGAGGAAGACCGAGAGGCGGATCTGCCGTCGGTCCGCGATCTCCTTGATCAGCTTCGCCGCGAGCTTCGGCCCCACGCGCTCGAGGCCGAGGAGCTTCTCCTCGGTGAGCGTGTAGAGATCGGCCGGGCTCTTCAGCGCGCCCGCGTCGTAGGCCGAGGCGAGGAGCTTGTCGCCGAAGCCGAGGATGTCGAGGGCGGTGCAGTAGTGCGCGACCGTGGAGATCATCGCGGCCCGGCAGCTCTCGGGCCTGGCGCAGTAGAGGAAGTCGTTCTGCTGCCTCACCGGGCCGCCGCAGGAGGGGCAGCTGGTGGGGAGCTCGATCGTCTTCACGTCCTTGCCCGCCGGCGGCGCCGGCTCGGCGACGAACTCCACCTTCGGGATCACCCCGCCTCGCCGCGTGACGAGGAGCTTGGCCCCCGGCGGCTGGTGCAGCAGCCCGAGCTTGGAGATGAAGCCGGCGTGGTGCAGCGACGCGCGCCGGACCTCCGCGCCGGAGAGGGTCACCGGCGCGATCAGCGCGACGGGCGTGATCGCCCCCGAGCGCGCCACGCTCCACTCCACCCCCTCGAGCGTGGTCGAGCCCGAGTCGCCCTGGAACTTGTAGGCCATCGCGTAGCGCGGGTGGTGCGCGGTGGCGCCGAGGCGCTTCTGCTCGTCGAGGCGGTTCGCCTTGAAGACGACCCCGTCGATCTCGAAGTCGAGCTGACTGCGGCGCCCGGCGAAGCGCTCGTAGGCCTCGCGGAGCTCGCTCTTCTTCACCAGCTCGAAGGTGACGGGCGCGAAGCCGAGCTCGCCCAGCCGCTTCATCTTCTCCGCCTCGCTGGTGACGGCCCCGTCGAGCAGGTCGTAGGCCCCGAAGGAGAGCTGGTAGGCGCGGCAGCGCGAGGCGTCCTTGTGCTTGATCGCCCCCGCCGCCAGGTTGCGCGGGTTGGAGAACTGGTCGGCGAAGCCGGCGAAGACCGAGAGCCTCATGTAGATCTCGCCCCGCGCCTCCAGCGGGCCGGCGCTGATCTTCGCCGGGATGTCGGCGATGGTCTTCGCGTTCTGCGTGATGTCCTCGCCGACGGTGCCGCTGCCGCGGGTGGCGGCGAGCGTCAGCCGCCCGCGCTCGTCGTAGCGGATGCTGCAGGCGATGCCGTCCATCTTCGGCATCACCATCACCTCGCCCTGGAACTTCTCCGCCCAGGAGTGGAGGTCGTCGTCGCTGTAGCACTTGTCGAGGGAGAGCATCGGCGCCGCGTGCGTCACCGACGCGCCGGCCGGCGCCTCCTCGGAGGGGCCCAGCTCGTCGAGCACCGTCGAGTCCGGGCGCAGCGCCTTCAGCCGGTTCACCAGGCGGTCGTAGTCGTAGTCGGAGATCTCGGGCGCGTTCTTGTCCCAGTAGAGCTGGTTGTGGTGGCGGACCTCCGCCTCCAGCTGCGGGGCCGAGAGCGCCTGGAGCTGCTCCTCGGAGTAGGTCTTCGCGGGCTTGCTCGGCTTGGTCGTCGTCGACTTGGCCATGGATGACTCCTCTCTCACCACAAGAAGCCAAAGGTCAGCAGGGGGAACCCGATCGGCGCGTACTGCAGGACCTCGTCGGCGCCGGGGTAGGCCGGGATGATGAAGCTCACGTCCCCGAAGATGCGCTCGCCGAAGATGCGGATGCCGTAGAGGATGGCCCACACCCGCCCGTTCAGGTCGTGATCGCCGAGGGGGCAGTAGAGCTCGAGGTTCAGCTTGACCCGCCGCCCCACCTGGCCGCTCACGCCGAGGCTGGGGGCGAGGACCCAGTGGTGCTCGTAGCGGGTCTCGGTGGTCTTGGTATAGGGGTAGAGCTTGGAGTAGAGGTTGCGGCTCTCGGCGATGGTGACGCCGTAGGCCTGGACGCTGGCGTTGAAGAGGAGGCGCGGGCTCCCCACGGTGAGGATCAGCCCACCGCCGTAGACGCCCACGCGCCAGTCATGGTCGTTGGCGAAGTAGGGATAGAAGACGCCACCGCCGACCTGCAGCGCCAGCGAGACCTGCTCCGAGAGCGCGCCGCCGACGCGGAGCTGCGGCAGGAAGCCGACCGCGAGCACCGGCGGGATGGTGGTCATGCTGGCCTGCAGCTTGTCGGTGATGCCGACGTCGAGGTTCCAGAGGCCGAGGTTGGTGATGGCCCAGGCCCAGGTGTGGCGCGGGCGGCGATAGGCCGTGGGCCCGTAGATGAGCCGCGTGGTGTCGGGGTCGATCCCGCTCGGCCGCGGCGCGGACGGGAGCGGCGGCGGCCGGACCACGTCCAGCTCGGGCGGGACGTAGCCCTCGGGGTTGCCGGTCATCGCCTCCGTGGCGACGCGCCGCAGGGAGCCGTCGGGATCGCTCCGCGCCACGCGGAGGAGCGCCGCGTGCGCGCTCGTCTTGCGTCCGAGCGCGGTGAGGGCCCGCAGCGCCAGCGGCCGCAGCGAGCGCGGTCCGTAGCTCGCCGCGATGGCGAGCGGCCCCACCGCGCGCTCGTCGCCGGACTCGCCGAGGAGCTGCGCGGCGGCCGGCCCGCCGTCGACGGTGAGCAGGAGCGGCACCAGCTCGGGGAGCGCCGGGCAGGCCGCGCCGGGACGGCAGGTGGCGCGGGCACGCGCGAGGATCTCCGCCAGGGCCGGGAGCGAGGTCGGCGAGGGCGGCACGGCCTCGGGGCCGGCCGGGGGCGGCGCTGGCACCGGGGTGGGCGCGGCGGGCCGCGGCGCGGGCTGCGGGCGGCGGCCGCCGATCCCGGGCTCGTCGTCGGTCTGCGCGAGCGTGGTGAGCGGGGACAGCGAGAGCGCGAGCGTGATCACCCATCCGACGCTGGACCGTGTCATCTGCGGGTCTCCGTGAGAGCAGCCCGGAGCTTAGAACGGGTCGCGCGGCGGGACCATCCTGATTTGGAGCGGCGCCCCACACGTCGGGCGGTGGTGGTGGTGGGTAGCTGCCGCGACCAACAATCGCGGCGTCGCGGCGCCCCGCACGTCGGGCGGTGGCGGGGAGCTGCCGCGACCGACCCTCGAGTCAGCAGCTCGTGCAGACCCCCAGCGCCGAGAGCTCGGCGGCCGCCTTCTCCGCCCAGTTCTGGTTGGCGGCGGGGCTCGCCGGGCTGGGGTGCAGGATCTGCCCGAGGATGAGGCCGCGCCCCTCGAGGGAGGCCGCGGCGCGCGCGGCGGCGAAGGCGCCGATCCCGATCACGAAGCGCGGCGCCAGCGCGTCCACCACCCGACGCAGGTGCTCGTCGCAGAGGGCGTAGAGCGCCTCGCGCTCAGCGACGGGGAGCTTGTCCGGCGTGCGGTTGCGGCCGCTCTCCTCGAGGAACGCGAGCGGGCAGTAGTTGGCGACGAAGTAGTGGCGGAAGAAGCGCTCGGGGGTGCCGAAGAAGTCGCGCACCGCGCCCCAGAACCGCGTGCCGCTCACCTCGCTCCGCGGGCAGTCGAGGCCGAGGACGGGACGCTTCGGGTGCTCGAGCTCCGGCTTGCCGACCGCCCCGCCGCACTGCAGCCACTCGCGCACGACCTGCGGGTCGCCGAAGGGGACGCCGGTCTGCGCCATGCCGAACGGCCCCGGGTTCATGCCGAGGAGGACGGTGCGCTTGGGCCCGGCGCCGTAGGCGCTGAGGTAGGCGGCGTAGGGCTCGCGCGCGTAGCGGAGCGGGTTGTAGATGTGGGTCACCGGCGGCTCGAAGCGGAGGGCCTCGAGCGCGCGGCAGAGATCGTCAGCGGCCTGCAGCAGCTCCATGGGGCGGCATTCTGCACCGGGGGAGGGGCGGGGTCTACGGTCAGTCGAGCGCGATCTTCAGCCCCTGCGCCTTCAGCTCGAGGAGCGCCTCGGCGTTGCCGCGCGCGTCGTCGACCGGGTGGTGCGTGTGGGCGGTGCGGCGGAGGTGCTTGAAGCTCTGGAAGGTGTCCTTGACCATGCCCTTGTAGAGCGAGCCGAGGTGGAGCGAGCTGTAGCCGAAGGGGTTGCGGTGCAGGAAGTGGTGGAAGTACCAGTTCACGAACTGCCAGTCGAAGCCCGCGTTGTCCGAGATGAAGAAGAGCCGCTTGCCGCCGTGCTCGAGGAGCCAGCGCTCGAACCCCTCCATCACTCGCGCGGGGTCGTCGAAGCCGAGCGTCTCCTCGCGGGTGTGGTTCGCGACGGCGAGGGCCTCGGGGAGCCAGCGCTCGCTGACCGGGCGCAGGCGGCCATAGAAGGTGTGCTCCAGCCCGGGCCGGACCAGCACGGCGCCGAGGCTGACCATCGAGTAATCGCCCGGGATCGGTCCATCGGCCTCGACGTCGACCATCACATAGCTCATCGCCTGCTCCTGGGTTGGCCTCCTACAAGAGATACGGCACGGGTGGGGGCGGCGCCAGCGCGGACCGCGACAAGGTCACTCCGTCAGCAGCTGTGCCATCTCGAGCAGCACCTCACGCAGCTCCACGTCGGACTCGTAGCTGGCGGCGGTGCGCAGGGCGATCGCGGCAGCCTGGCGTTCGCCTTGTGCCGCGAGGAGCTCTCCACGTGCATGATGCAGCCAGGCGAGCCGTGCGCGTGCCGGGTCGGCTTCCGGCAGCGCGGAGCAAAGCTCGATGGCGCGCCCGAGCACCGGCAGCGCCTTCTCCGGGTCGAGCCGGTCGATGGCCCCGTTGTCGAGTGGTGCACCGGGCTCGTGACGACGAGTGCTGCGGATGAGGATCGTCAGCTTCCACATCGTGCGCTCGAGGTCACAGCGAAGCTGATCCGTAGGCGAGAGGGGCAACGCGAGCGGCTCTGCGGCCAGGCCACCTGCGGAGTCGAGCACCAGCTGCCTCAGGTCGAGCGCGAAGGTCAGCCAGTGCAGCCGCCGCTCGCGATCCCAGGAGATGTCGCAGAGGCTCCCGTCTGGTTCCTCCTGGCACAGCTCTCGAGCGAGCTCTCCGAGCAGCTCGGCGAGCAAGCGAAGTCGCTCGCGAGAAGCGATCTCAGGTGGTGGGGATACCAGCGAGAAGCCCTCGCCGCTCTGATGTTTGGCGTTGCGCCGACTCGCCAGGAAGGCCGACACGCCGCTCAGGTCATCTTCTGGCGCTCGACGGTTCGCGAGTGATATCAGGGCGCCATACAGCTGGTACGTCGCTCCCGTCGAGAGCTTCACGTAGAACTGGTGCCCCTCGAAGCGTTGCATCCGTCCACCTTCGGTCGTCTACGAGGTTCTTTCAACAGGGTCCACGGCCACCAGGCCCGCGCGGGCCCGACGCCGCTCATGGGTGCGCGATCACCAGCAGCGCCGGCGCCCGCCTGAGCGTGCACTGCAGCGCCTGCCTGAGCGAGCCCGGGTCGAGCGCGGCGAAGCTCTCGTCGAGGATGACCACGTCGGCCTGCTGCAGCAGCGCGCGCGCGAGGAAGATGCGGCTCCGCTCGCCGTGCGAGAGGCGCCAGCCCGTCTCGCCGACGACCTGCTGGATCCCCGAGGGCATCCGCTCGAGGAGCGGACCGAGGCCGAGCTCGCGGCAGAGCTGCTCGGCCTCCTCCAGGTCCTCGCTCGAGGCGGGCCAGCCGCGGCCGAGGAGGAGGTTGTAGGCGAGGGTGCCGGTCATCACGTGGTTCTGGTGGAACTGCGGCGCACAGACCACTCGCCGCCGCCACTCGGCCGTGCCGAGCGTGCGGAGGTCGAGGCCGCGCAGGAGGACGAGCCCGCTCTCGGGCCGCGCCAGCGAGGAGAGCAGCGCGGCGAGCGTCGACTTGCCGCCGCCCGAGGGCCCCTCGAGGAGGAGCCGCGCGCCGGCGCGGACCTCGAGGTCGCAGCCCGCGAGCACCGCGGCGCCCCGGCGCGGGTAGCGGAAGGTGAGCCCGTGCGCCTCGAGGAGGCGCTCGCCGGGGCAAGGCGTGGGCGAGAGGCCGCTCGCGGCGATGGCCCCCTCCGGCGCGGCCTCCTCGGCGCGCTGGGCCGCCGCGTGGAAGAGCGGCGCCACCTGCTGCCAGGCGACGGCGACGCCGGTGAGCGCCCCCAGGCTGGAGGAGAGGCTGCCGAGCGCCTTCGACGCGAGCATGATGCCGCCCAGCGCCACCGCGATCGCGGTGGGCTCGCCGCCGCCCTTCACCATCACCGGGAAGAGCCCGATCAGCCCGAGGAGGAGCCAGCCTCGCGAGAGCAGGGCGGAGAGCGCGAGCTGGGCGCGGTCGAGCTCGGCCGAGCGCTCGAGGTAGTGCGCGAGGTGCAGATCCTCTCCCTCGTGCCACTCGCTCGGCCGCTCCTGCGCGAGCCGGGTGCGGTGGCCGACCATGCGCTCGACGAGGTCGTTGGTGAGGTCGACGCGGACCCGGGTCCAGCCCAGGCGGCGCCGGAAGTAGCGCCAGGCGAGCAGCAGCGTGACCACGATCCAGGACAGGAAGAGGAGCAGGCGCAGTCCGCCGCCCTCGCCCAGGCCGATCACCGCCGCCGCGAAGCACAGCTCGAGGAGGGTCATCACCCCCGAGAAGCCGGCGTTGAGCGCCATCGACTCGATGGCGGAGGACTCCACCACGCGGGCGAGGAGCTGGCCCGCGCCCTCGGAGCGGATCGCCTCCGGGTCGAGGCGGAGCGCGCCGTAGAGGAGGCGCAGCTTGATCAGCGCGCCGGCGCCGATGGCGAAGAGCCCCTGGGTCCAGGCCTCGAGCTGCGCCGGCGCGATCTGGGTCACCAGCAGCAGCGCCCAGGCGACCAGCCACTCGCGCTCGATGCGCCCCTCCAGCGCGGCGCGGCCGATCACCGACCAGGCGAGGATCATCAGCAGGTACTGCAGCGCGTGGGCGACGAAGAAGGTGAGGAGCTTGCGGTGGAGCCCCGTGTGGACGAGCTGGCGCACCAGCCCGGCGCCGGGGGTCAGGCGCAGGATCCAGCAGCCGTGGAAGCGCACCATCGCCACGCGCTCGCGCAGGAGCGCGCCGCGGGCCCGCGCCCGGCGCTCCTCGGGGATCCCGGCCTCGGTGAGGACGCGGTCGATGCCCGGACGGAGCGGCCCCTCGACGGGCTCGCGCAGGCGGGCCGCGATCTCGAGGACCGGCACGCGGCAGGGCCGGCCGTCGAGGTCGAGCAGCACCGCGTGACGCCGCCGGCCGCGGACGAGGAGCAGGAACGTCGGCGCCTCGCCGCCGCCCACCCGGAGCAGCGCGGGGCCGGCCTGGCGGATCAGGCCCTCGAGGTCCGCGTAGGGCACCTCGATCGCCTCGGCCTCCAGCTGCAGGCACTCGGCCGAGCTCTCCACCCAGCGCTCGAGGAGGAGGAAGCCCGCGCTCCCCGACGGGATCGGCGGCGGGGCCGGCAGCTCCACCCCTGGCACCGGGAGCTTGCCGGCGCGGGCGAGGAGCTCGAGCGCCTCGGGCAGGCGCTCTGCCGGCCAGCAGCAGCGCGCGAGGTTCATCGGGCGCCCCCCTCGCTCCGCGGGTCGGGCGGCGCCGCGCCGTCGAGGTCGTCCGGGTGCCGGCGATCGGCCCGCAGGTGGCCGCCCTCGAGCCACAGCGGCTCCCAGCCGGCGCCCTGCCAGAGGTCGCGGCGCACCGCGCTCTCCTCGTCGAGCATCTCCCGGTAGCGCGAGGCGCGCGCGGCGAGCTCCGCCGGGGCCCCGTCCTCGACCACGCGCCCGCCCTCGACGACCAGCACGCGCGGGAAGCCGAGCGTCTCGCCCACGTCGTGGGTGACGCAGAGGAGCGTCGCCTCCGGCCACCAGCCGCGCGCGCGCGGCAGGAGCGCCCGACGCTGGTCGCGGTCGAGGCCGCGGAAGGGCTCGTCGAGGATGACCAGGCGCGCGTCCCGGCGCAGCAGCGCGCGGCCGAAGCGGACGCGCTGCCCCTCGCCGCCGGAGACGAGCGCGCCCCCCTCGCCGAGCATCGTCTGCATCCCGTCGGGCATCCGCTCGAGGAGCGAGCGCATGTTCGCCGCGTCGACGACCGAGCCCAGCGCGAGCGGCTCGCCCTGCGCGGAGCCGTAGCGGAGGTTCGCGATCAGGGTGCGGTTCCAGAGCTGGATCGACGGGTCCACCCAGCAGGTCTGGCCCCGCAGGCGGTCGAGCTCGGCCTCGTCGAGCGGCGCGCCGTCGACGAGGACCCGACCCGCGCTGGGGAAGTGCCAGCCGAGGAGGAGGCCGACCAGCGTCGACTTGCCCGCGCCCGAGGGCCCGACCACCGCGACCTGCTCGCCCGGCGCCACCTCGAGGTCGAGCCCCTCGAGCACCGCGTGCCCGCCGGCGCGGACGGTGACGCCCTCGAAGCGGAGCGCGGCGGCCCGGGGCGCCGCCGAGGCGGGCGGCGGGCGGTCGGCGGCGGCGTCCCGTTCGGGGGCGCCGAGCGGCTCGAGCAGGCGGAGGGTGATGTTGCGCAGCCCCGGGTACTGCTGCACGGCGCCGGCCAGCGAGGCGCCGAGCGCCGGGAGGTTGAGCGCCCAGTAGACATAGAGCAGCACATCGCGCCGCTCGCCGCCCGAGACGTGGCCGATGACGAGCCAGGCCGCGAGGCAGGTGCCGATCAGCGCCTCGGCGGCGCCGGTGGCGATGGCGGCGCGCAGGAGGTCGCGGCTCGTCCGCATCCACTCGACGAGGAGGCTCTCGTGCTCGCGCCGCACCGAGCGCTCGGCGCTGTGCGTGCGGATGGGGATGATGCCGAGGAGCGCGTCGAGGTAGAAGCGGGTGAGCGCGGCGCCGTGAGAGCGCACGCGCAGGTCTCGCTCGGTGAGGAGCGGCTGGATGAGCAGCGGCACGATGATCGCCAGCGCGGCGGCGAGGAGCGCGACCGGCGCCCGCCGCGGCTCGAGCCAGATCAGGCCGGCGGTGGTGAGCGCGAGGCCGAAGCCGGAGCGCAGGAGCTCGCGGCCGAGGTCGGTGACGCTGCGCACGGCCTGGATCGAGTGGCCGCGCTCGGCCATGTCGGAGGTGAGGCGGCTTCCGAAGTAGCTGTCGGCGAGGCGGGGGATCTTCTCCAGGAACGCGCGCCGCAGGCGCACCTCGAGGTGCCGCCCGAGGCGCAGGACGGACGCGAAGAGCGGGAGCTCGAGGACGAGGAGCGCGCCGACGAAGAGGATCAGCGCCGAGAGCCCGAAGAGGCGCTGCTCGAGGAGGCCGAGCTGGCGGCCCAGCTCGAAGAGCCCGCGGAGGAGCAGCGCCTCGACGGCGAGGCCCGCCGCGGAGAGGAGGAGCGCCAGCGTCACCGCGATGGGCGTGAGGACGCCGTCCGCGCGGAGCAGCCCGAGCAGGGCGCGCCCCGGCCGGGCCCTCGGCTCGCTCAGCGCGGCGGCGAGCTCCGGGGAGAGCGGAGCAGGGATCGGCTCCTCGTCCGCGGGCTCCTCGCCGGGCGGCGCGGTCGCAGCGGCGGGCGCCCCCGCCGCGGTCTCCGAGGGGGCGCTGACCCCGGCCGCGAGCGGCGGGACGCGCTCTCGCACGCCGCGCGCGCGGAGGAGGACCGCGCCCTTCAGCTCCACGCGCTCGCTGCCGTCGTCGGCGGCGCTGGTCGGCCGCACCGTCCAGTAGTCGGGCGGGATGATCGGGCTCGCCTCGTCCAGCACCTCGGCCAGGCTGCGCTCCGCCAGGGCGCGGACAACGCCGGCCGCCTGCGACCCGCGATCGAGGGCGCCGGAGCGGGTCAGCGAGGTGCAGAGCCGCGTGCTCGCGTCGAGCGCGCCGAGCGGGCGCCAGCCGGGGTCGGTCAGCGCGCCGTCGATCAGCCGCTCTGCCTCCCGGCGCGGGACCCCGAGGAGGAGCAGGCGCCGGCCGAGCGGCTGGGTGAACTCCTCGCTCCCCGCCCAGTCGCGCCAGTCCGCCGCGGGGACCGGCATGCGGTGGAGGTAGAGCTCATCGAGGAAGGCCTGCCCGGTCAGCCAGCGCCGCTTAACGCCCGGGTCCATCACCTGCACGAGCGGCCCGTGGCGCCTCCAGGCCACGACGAAGTGGGTGACGCCGCTCGGCAGCCGCACCACCGCGATGGCCGGGAGCGCGCCGGCCTCGGGGTCGAGGACGTGGTCGAGCGGGATCATCACCTGCTCGGCGCGCAGCCCGAGCTGCACGGCGACCTCCTCGAGGGTGTCGATGGAGGTGCCGTCGACGTCGGTCTGGCACGCCTCGCGGAGGCGGCCGTAGGAGACGCTGATGCCGTGCCCCTCGAGCAGGCACTTGAGCGAGGCGGGTCCGCAGTCCATCGCCGAGGTCTGGATCACCTCGGGGACGATCCAGCGCTGGCGCGCGGACACGGCGGCTACTCCGCGCGGCCCAGGGCGGGCGAGGAGGCGCTGCCGGGCGCGGCGGGCGCTGGCGCCTCGCGCGTGAAGAGCTTGCCCGCGGCGCGCAGCACCAGCGCGGCGGGGCTGACGCGATCGACCTCGACCTCGGCCTCGGCGGGCAGGCCGTGCTGGAGCGGGATCGGCGAGTCGCGCTCCGGGAAGAGATCGAGCTCGACGCGGACCGCGCCGCCGATCACCTCGGTGGCGACCCGGCTGACGCGCGCCGCGATGGTGCCGTATTGCGTGAACGGAAAGCCCTGGCAGCGCAGCCGCGCGGGCTGGCCGGGGCGGATCCGCCCGACCGCCGAGGGGGCGAACTCGGCGACCGCCGAGAGCTGTCCGTCGGGGACCACCGCGGCGAGCTGGTCGCCCTCCTTCAGATAGGTGCCGGGCACCAGGCGCGTGACGCCTCCCAGCCGGCCCGAGATGGGCGCGCGGATGCGGCGGCGCTCGATCTGGTGCTGCAGGCGGCGGATGCTGGCGGTCGCGGTCGCGAGCTGCCCGACGGTGGCGGTCACCTCGCCGCGCTGCTTCTCCAGCGAGGCGGCGCGGTCGCCCTCGTCGGTGCGCTGCCCGCGCTGCAGGCGGCTGGCGCTGATCGTCAGCGTCTCGAGGGCGGCCTTGTCCCCCTGCGCCTTCGCCTTCGCCTGCAGCACCTCCAGCTCGGCCAGGTGGCCGCCCTTGTGCAGCCGCGCCAGGCGGCTCGCCTTGTCGTTCGTGTAGCTCGCCTCCACCTCGCGCTCCCGGCGCTTGGCCGCGGCCTCCTCGAGTGTGGCGCGGCCGGCCTGACGCGACAGCGCGAGCGCACGCTCCTCGGCGGCGATCGACTTGCGCAGCGCCTCGAGGCGGGCGGTGAGCGCGGCGCGCTTGGTCTGCTCCTCGCCGAGCATCAGCACCTCGGCCTCGGTCTCTTGCTCGACGAGGATCTCGCCCTTCTGCACCAGGCGCCCGAGCCTGAGCTCGCTCCGCACCACGCGGCCGGGCTCGTGGGCCTGCACGGGGTGCGTGGCGCGGCTCACCTCCACGCGCGCCGTCGCGGTCACCTCGTAGAGCGCCACCCGCGCCCCCAGGAACCACGCCCCCCACCCGACCAGCAGCAGCGCCGCCACCACGAGCCAGCCGAGCGCGCGGCGGGAGCCGTCCTCGCGCAGGCAGGCCAGGGTACGGGAGAAGTGGTTCGCCATCGCGCTACGGTACCCTCCCCCACAGGATCGATTCAATGCTCTCGATCCGCTTCAAGACCTCCGAGGTGATGAAGCTGAAGAACGTGGGCGACCTGCAGGCGCATCCGGGGCGCGCCAGGTCGCGCGGCCTCCGGAGAGGGGGCAGGGGTCAGTCCGCGTGCCCATGCAATCTTGGGGGGGCGGGTTCAGAGCCTGCAGGCCGAGCTTGCACAGATCTGCGCAATCTCGAGGGCAGGTCTCAAGACTTCAAGCCGAGCTTGCACAGATCTGCGCAAGCTCGGGGGCAGGTCTCAAGACTTCAAGCCGAGCTTGCACAGAAGTGCGCAAGCTCGAGGGGCAGGTCTTGAGCCTGCACCCCGGGATTGCACAGGGTCGCTCACTCGAGCCTGTCGGCCCGCTCGGCCCGCGGACCTCACGTGGGGAACGCGGGGTGCCACACACCTCGAGGGCCGATTCGCGGAGCGCTCCCGAGCGGCAACGTGCTTGAGCGCGCCGGGTCCAGGCTGCTACCGTCAGGGGGAGCCCCACACGGTCCGACCCCTCACCAGGAGCCCACGGATGCGACTCCCGCAGCTCGTTGCTCTGGCCACCCTCTCGCTCGTCCCCGCCGCCGCGTCCGCGCAGGTGATCAAGCAGCCGCCCGCGGCCGGCCTCTTCAAGCTGAAGGCGGGCCTGGCCGGCGCCCATCCACGCCTGCACTTCACCGCGGCCGACCTCCCGGCCATCCGCGCGCGCGGCAAGGGCGGCGCCAAGTTCTTCGTCGATCGGATGAAGGCGGCCTTCGGCGGCTACAAGGGCCAGCCGGTGAGCGCGCCGCCGGGCGACTGGAAGCACTACCTCTTCGGCCTCTGGGGGCAGCTCTCGATGTGTCTCCTCTCGATCGTCGAGGAGGACGCGAGCTACGCGGACACCGCCAAGAGCTGGGCCCTCTACTACGTCCGCGACGCGACCCTCTGCAAGACCGCGGAGGCGTGCGACGACCTCGTCCCGCAGGAGATCGTCACCGGCATCGCGCTCACCTACGACATCCTCTACGACCGCTTCACCGCCGCCGAGCAGGCGGAGATCCGCGCTCGCCTGAAGGCGCTCATCGACCTGCAGTACTCGCGCTTCTTCGTCGGGAGCTACTGGACCAGCGACCTGCAGAACAACCACATGCACAACCGCATCAGCGGGCTCGGCCACGCGGCGATCGCCATCCTCGGCGACGATCCCAAGCTCGACGCGCAGAAGCACGCCGACCTCGCCTACCACGCCTACCAGCTGCTCGAGGACTGGCTGCCCGACGACGGCAGCACGCACGAGGGGCCCGGGTACTGGAGCTACGGCTATCACTGGGTCACGCGCGACGAGCGGCTCTTCGAGCACACGACCGGCGTCACCCCGCCGGCGACCGGCCACGCCCGCGAGCTGGCCTACTACCGCCTCTATCTGCTGACGCCGGGGATGCTCGACACCTTCGGGCTCGGCGACACCGGCGGCACCGGCCCGGCCGAGAACCTGGAGGCGATCCTCCCCTCGGTCGCGCGCTTCCAGAGCATGCGCCTGCACGACTTCCTCAAGGAGCAGTTCCAGAAGAACGCGGCCGGCTTCTACCAGCAGGTCGCCTGGGGCCTGCTCTGGTACGACCCCACCGTCGGCGCTCAGGCCTACAGCGGGCTGCCGCTCGCGCACGTCTTCCCCGACCTCGACCTGCTCTCGATCCGGAGCGGCTGGACGGCCGACGACGTCGGGGTGGTCTTCAAGTGCGGCCCGCCGGGCGGCCACCGGATGCAGCAGAAGAAGGTCGCCGGCGCGACCGACTGGATCAACGTCGCCCACAGCCACCCCGACCAGGCGAGCTTCCTGCTCTGGGCGCACGGCAAGCAGCTCGTCGTCGACGACGGCTACCCGACGGACCCGAACACCAAGCTCACCGCCAGCCACAACACGCTGACCATCGACGGCGCGGGCGGACCCGAGGAGGGCACCGGCTGGTACCAGCCCTTCCCCTACGAGCAGACCGCGTTCATGCAGGACCTGGTGACCAGCCAGGCGACCGCCTACGCCGGCGGCGACGCGAGCCGGCTCTATCTGAACGGGCAGCGCTTCCTCCGCCACCTGGCCTTCGTCGAGGGCCGCTACCTGATCGTGATCGACGACCTGCAGGGCAAGGGGACGGGTGACCACACCTTCGACTGGCGGCTGCACAGCGGCGAGACGCTGAGCAAGGTGAGCGACACCAGCTTCAAGATCACGGCGGGCACCGCCGGGCTGGACCTCCGCGTCCTCGCGCCGGCCGCGAGCGCGCTCACCTCGAGCTTCTTCGCCGCGGCCGGGACCGCGGCGCCCGGCCTCTCGCTGAAGACGAAGGCGAACGCCACGCAGTACGTCACGGTGCTGGTCCCGCAGGCGAGCGGCGCGCCGACCTTCACCGCAGAGAAGCCGGCGGCCCAGAACGGCTGGGCGGCGAAGGTCGTCCTCGACGGCAAGACCGACCTCTTCCTCGCCGCCGCGGGCAAGCAGGCGGTCACCGCCCTCGACGTGCAGGCCGAGGGCGCCGCCGCGCTCCTCCGCCGCCAGGCGAGCGCGCCGGCGCTCGCGCTCCTCGCGCGGGGCACGAGCCTGAAGGTCGGCGGCAAGACGCTGCTCGGCAGCGACCGCGCGGTGAACCTGGTCTGGCGCCCCTCGGCGGGCGGCGGGTCCCTCGAGGTCGAGCCCGCCTACCGGGACGCGGGCGGCGCGGCCGCGCTCCAGGTCGGCGGCCTCGAGGCGCAGACCACCTACTGCCTCACCGTCGACGGCGTGGCCGCCGGCGGGACCACCGCCAGCGCGGAGGGCGTGGCCGCGCTCTCGCTGGCAGTGCAGAAGCCGAGGCTGGTCGCGCTCGCCGAGGGCCAGGGCTGTGCTGCGGCGCCGGACGGCGGGACGCTCGGGGACGGCGGCCGCACCGACGGCGGGACCGGGCCTGGCCGGGAGGCGGGCGCGGGCGGCGACGGCGGGGCCGCGACGGCCGAGGGCGGCTGTGGCTGTCAGGTCGCTCGCCCGGGGCCGGGCGCGCTGCTCCTCCTCGGCGCGCTCGCGCTCCTCGTCGGGCTCTGCGGTCGCGCGCGCCGCTCGCGTCGATGGGGAGTCCGGCCGGCGCGCCCGCCGGTCCGCCGCCTCGAGACCGGGGGTCGCGGGCCGCCGCCCTGGCCGGTCACGGCGGCGCCCTGCTCCTGGTCGGGCTCGCGGTCACGCTCTTCCTCGCGCCCGCCGTCATCATCGTCCACGATCTCCGCGACCCGGGCCTGCGGAGCGGGGCGATCCCGGCGGTCGCCTTCCGGCTGCACCGCCAGCTCGCCCCGCGTTACGAGCGCTGGGCGCGGGCGCGGATCGCCTCGGGCCGCGCCGAGGGGCTCAGCCTCGCGGACATCGCCGGCACCGAGTGGCCGCTCTTCGGCTCGGTTTTCTTCCTCTGGGGCAGCGAGGCGCTGCAGGCCGCCTGGGAGCGCGACCGGTCGCTCGCGCCCCGCGCGCCGAGGGAGGCGGCGCGCGGCGCCATCGCGGCGGCGGTCGCGCTGGTCGCGGACGAGCGCCACGCGGGCTGGGTGAAGCGCCACTGGGGCGCCGACTACCTCTCCCGCGAGGACGTCGCCTACCGCAGCTTCCTCGTCGGCGCGCTGACCGCCGGGGTGCGCCTCCTCGGCCCGGACGGCGTGGAGCCGCGCCTGCGCGCCCTCCTCCGCGAGCAGGTGGAGGGCCTCGCCGCCGAGCTCGACCGCTCGCCGCACGGGCTCCTCGACGACTACCCGGGCGAGTGCTACCCGGCGGACGTCCTCGCCGCGGTGGCGATGATCCGCCACGCGGACTCGGTCCTCGGCACCGACCACTCGGCGTTCGTCGCCCGGGCGCGGCGTGGCTTCGAGGGGGCGCGCACCGACGAGGCCCGTGGCCTGCCGCCCTACGCGGCGGACGCGCGAACAGGCCGGCCGCTCGGCCCGGCGCGCGGCTGCAGCAACGCCTACCTGACGCTGAAGGCGCCCGGGCTCTGGCCGGAGACGGCGCGCGCCTGGTACGAGGCGCACGAGCGCGGCTTCTGGCAGGAGCGCCTCGGCGCCGCCGGCTTCCGCGAATTTGCCCTTCATCGCGGAGCGTCCGCAGGACGCGAGCGGGGCAAATTCCACGGCGACCACCGCGGGCACGACTGGTACATGGACGTCGACGCGGGACCGGTCGTCGCCGGCTTCGGCTTCGCGGCGAGCGCCTTCGGCACCGGCGCCGCGCGCGTCAACGGGCGGCTCGACCACGGCTACACGCTCGCCTCGCAGCTCCTCGCCATCAGCTGGCCGCTCCCCGACGGGACGCTCCTCGGACCGCGGCTCCTCTCCAGCGCGGTGGACGCGCCGTACCTCGGCGAGGCGGCGATCCTCTACATCCTCACGCGCACGCCGCAGCCCGGCGTGGCGATCCGGCCGGCGGGCAAGCGCCCCGCGCTCGTCGCCATCCTCCTCGGGCTCTACGTGGGGATCGGCGTGCTGCTCCTCGGCGCGGCCTGGCGGCGGTGGCGCGCCTGGCGCCGGCGGCCCGCGACCTCGACCCTGGCGCTGTCGGAGGTGCGCTGGCCCTGGCTGCAGGCGGGGCTCTGGCTCGCCTTCGTCACGGCGGGCGGGATCGCGATCGCGCTGCGCCTGCCCGGCGTCGGGCTGCTGCTCCTCCTCGTCGCGCAGGTGGTGCCGCGCGCTCCCCGCGCTCCGGGCGCCCGGCGTGCCCGGCGCTGAGCCCTCACCGTCGTCGCGACCTGACGCTCACTGCGTGGACAAAGCTGCACCCGGTCTCCGCTCACCCGCACTGGGTCTCCGCTCACCTGGCGGACTCGCGGGGCAGGTCTTGAACCTGCACCCGGTCTCCGCTCACTGCGTGGACAAAGCTGCACCCGGTTTCCACTCCCCCGCACCGGGTCTCCGCTCACCTGGCGGACTCGCGGGCAGGTCTTGAACCTGCACCCGGTCTCCGCTCACCTGGCGAAGAAGACAAAGGGGTGATCAGCTCTTCACGGGCATCAGCGCGGCGCGGAGCTTCCCGTCGACGACATAGAGGATGGGCTCGAGCGCGCCCTTGAGCAGGATCGTCGCGTCCGGATAGCGCGCCTGGAGGTAGGTCGTGTAGATGCAGTTCACCGGCGCCTCGACCTTGCCCGCGGCGATCCGGCAGGCGAAGTCTCCCTCGCCGACGTGGCGCAGCTCCGCGCGTTGCCAGGCCGCCTTGCGGTTGTCGAGGTCCTGGAACATCGCCAGCATGTCCCGCTGCTCGGTGGGGCGCGCGATCAGCGCCTGCAGCTGGGCCGGGAACGAGGCCGCCCGCTCGAGGAGCGCGCCGTCGGACCAGACGGTGTCACCCCCGAGCTGGTTGACCAGCATCCGCTTGCGGTTCTTCGCGACCTGATCGCAGAGGCGCTGGGTGGCGAGCTCCGCGTCGACGCTCTTCGACTTGCACGCGGGCAGCGGCGCGAGCACCAGGAGCAAGCAGAGGGCAGTGAGCGATCGGGGCATGGTCTTCGTCCTCCGGACGTCAGGGCTCGATGATACGCGCGGCCGGGTCAAGGCTTCTCGGCCGCGCGCGCGAGGAGCTGCAGCTGTCCGACGAGGTAGGGCACGGCGAGCTCGCTGGAGAGGACGCGTGGCCCCAGGCTGACGGGCGTGAAGCCAGCGGCCTCGAGGCTGGCGAGCTCCGTCGCGATCCAGCCGCCCTCGGGGCCGATCGCGGCGCGGACGCACCTCGCGCCGGCGAGCGGCGTCAGCGCGGCGAGCTCGGTCCTCGCGCCCGGGTGCGCGAGGACGCGGCGCTCGCCCTCGGCCGCCGGCGCGAGCGCGTCGAGGTAGGGGACGAGGAGCGGGTGCACGGCGACCTCGGGCAGGCGCGTGACACCGGCGAGCTCGGCGCCGCGGACGAGCTCGGCGCGGAGCGCGGCCGGCTCGAGGAAGGGGCTCTGGAAGTAGCTCTTCTCGACGCGCCAGGCGGCGCAGAGGTCGAGGCGCGAGACGCCGAGCGCGGCGAGGCTGTAGACGAGCCGGCGCAGCACCTTCGGCCGCGGCAGCGCGAGGAGGAGCTCGAGGCGCGGGGAGGGCTCGGGAGTCGGCGGCTCGTCGAGCTCGAGGCGAAGCTGCACCGCGTCCCCCTCGAGCGCGAGGACGTGCGCCTTGCCCCGCGCGCCGCCGACGACGCCGGCGCGGACGGTGGCGCCGGGCGCCACGCCGAGGACCTGGCGCAGGTGTCGCGCCCGGTGATCGGCGAGACGCACCTCGCCCCCGGCCTGCAGCTCCTCGGGCTCGAGCAGGAGGAGGTTCATCGCCGGGCAGCCTACACCAGGCGCGCCCGTCCGTCAGGCGTCAGGGCCCGGAGGCAGGGTTGCACCTTGACAGGGCACGCCCGGCCCGGCTCATCGTGCGACACTGAGGCGTCTCCGCGACGCCAGCGACGAGGAGCCCGATGACGACGCGAGAAGCGACCTGCAGCTGCGGCCAGCTCGTGCTCACCTGCGAGGGAGAGCCAGTCCGGGTGTCGATGTGTCACTGCCTCGAGTGCCAGCGGCGGACGGGGAGCGTCTTCGGCGTGCAGGCGCGCTTCCCTCGCGAGCGGGTCACCGTGGGCGGTCGGTGGTCGGAGTTCGTGCGGGTCGGCGACAGCGGAGGTCGTATCGCGCTGCGCTTCTGCCCGAGCTGCGGCTCGACCGTCTTCTGGGAGCCGGACGGCCTGCCCGGCTTCCTGGTGGTCGCGGTCGGCGCCTTCGCCGATCCGGGCTTCCCGCCGCCGACGGTCTCTGTCTACGAGGCGCGGCGACACGGCTGGATCGACATGCCCGCGCTCGCCGTCGAGCACCTGGAGTAGCCCATGACCCGCTGACCACCTCCGGCCTTCAACTCCTGGCGGACGCGCCGGACCACGATCGACACGAGGTCAGGGCGGTCGTCCGCTTCTTGCCGGCGGAGGTGGAGGATTCGGGGTACCCTCACCTCGGCGGTTGGATAAGGGTCCGCCCGAGGGAGGCACCATGGAGCTCGCGAAGAGCATCTGGCCACGCAGCGGTGGCGACGCAGGGAACACCGCGCGCAGCGACCGAGCCGGTCCCTCGCGGGGCGAGGTCGCCTGGCGCGTCGAGCTGCCGCCCCGCGCCCTCGTCCGGCACGCGCGGCGCGGGGTGGTGGTCGGGGAGGACGGGCTGCTGCGGGCGGTCGCCAACGGCTGGCTCGTCGGCGTGGAGCTCGGCGTCGGGATCCGCTGGGCCACACGGATCGACGACCCCGACTGCTGCTCGCTCCCCACCGCGCTCGCGGACGGCACCACCGTGCTCGGGACCTCGCGGGGCATGGCGCTCCACGGCTGCTCCGGCGAGCTGCTTCGCTTCATCCCCAGCGAGCTGCCCCTCGACGACTCCGGCTCCTCGCCAGCGGTGACCCGCGGCGGCGCCCTCCTCGCGACCTGTCCGACGGGAGAGCTGCTGCGGCTCGAGGGCGAGGCCTGGGTCGCCGTCGGGGACTACGGCTACGACCTGGTGCCGCCGGCCCTCTTCGCCGACGACACCCTCGCGGTGGCCGGCTACGCGGGGGCAGGCTACTGCCGCGTGCGCCTCGACGGGCAGCGGGTCTGGCGGACCGAGCTCAAGGACGCCGACCTCTTGCCGGTCGTCAGCTCGCGGCAGGACTCGGCGGCGGGCTCGGTCAACGACGAGGTCACCCACTTCTACCGCGAGGACGGCGCGCGGCTCGGCGTCTACCCGAGGGCGGCGATCGTCTCGGAGCACCCGAGCGGCTGGGCAGCGCTCTCGGACGGCGAGCTGGCCCTCCTCGACCCCGGCGGCGCGCCCCTCTGGACGCGACCGCTCGCGTTCGAGCGGCGCGGCTGGGGGGTCCAGCAGGCGATCGTGGACGGGGCCGGGAACCTCTACGCCCCGACGGCTCGGGGCGTGGTGAGCTTCGCGGCCGACGGGCGCGAGCGCTTCGCGACCGAGCTGGAGGGCGCCAGGGGCTCCGCGCTCGCGCTGGTCGAGGAGGGGGCGTTCGCGCTCTTCGCGGGAGACGCGCTGCTGATCCTGCGCTAGGCCTCAGCATGGAACAGCACGCGACCAGGTCCTTCACCTTCTCGGGCCGGCTCCGCAGCCTCCGCTTCGCGCTGCGCGGGCTCCGCGTCATGCTCGCGACGCAGCGGAACGCGTGGATCCACGCGGTGGCCACGGTCGCGGTCTGCGCCGCGGGCATCGCGCTCCGCCTCGGCCGCGGCGAGTGGTGCTGGATCGTCGCGGCGATCATCGCCGTGTGGACGGCGGAGGCGCTCAACACCGCCCTCGAGCTGCTCTGCGACGTGGCCTCTCCCGAGTTTCATCCGCTCGTCGCGAAGGCCAAGGACGTGGCGGCCGGCGCCGTGCTGATCGCCGCGCTGGGGGCGGTGGTCGTCGGCGCGCTCGTCCTCGGTCCGCCGCTGCTCGCGCTCTTCCGGCCTTCGCCGTGAGCGGTCGCTGGCCTTCTGGCGCTCGCGGCCCGATGATGAGGACCGAGCTGCGCAGGGAGCTTCGATGGCTACCGGTCGAGAGATGAAGCGCGCCCTCCTCCAGCGCGTGGTCCCCGTGCTGCGCGTGCGCGGGTTCGCTGGCGAGTACCCCCACTCCCTCACCGCTCCACACCTGCTCCTGGTGCGCTGCTGCGCCTGAGCCGCGGGCAGACCGCGGCCAGGCGAGCCCCTGGCCACAACCGCGTGGCCAAACCCCCACAACCTCCGACGCCCCCCGTGATCTCGCGGCATTGAGCGCCCCGGCGGCTGGCACGGAAGATGGTTTCACCTCCCTGCGGAGGTGCTCCATGGCTTCGACGACGACGCGTCCCCTCCCGGCCCGCGGCTTCCTCTCGCCGCTCGTCCCGGCGCTGATGCTGGCCTTCGCGATCGTCGCCCTGCTGATCGCGGCGCTCTCGAGCGGC